>CAJQLI010000382.1 GCA_905479125.1 uncultured Alphaproteobacteria bacterium
CGGCGCGGATGATGATGGCGAAGATGACGAAATAGTCGGGCAGATCAAGGAATTGCTCGACACCAGGATACGGCCATCGGTGGCGCTGGATGGCGGAGACATTGTCTATCGCGGGTTCGAACGCGGTGTTGTTTATCTCAGCCTGCAGGGCGCCTGTGTTGGCTGTCCGAGCTCGGCGGCGACCCTCCATATGGGGGTTGAGAACCTGCTGAAACATTATGTACCTGATGTGCTGCGGGTAGAGGCGATCGAGTAGCGTTTAACGAATGCCCTGGCGTGCACCGGGCGCACACCGGGCGCACACCGGGCGCACACCGGGCGCACACCGGGCGCACACCGGGCGTAAATTGGGCGGATCAGGCGGCAGCCGGTTCGTGGAAGAAACGGGAAAACGAAACCGACCCAAAAAAACGGGCGGGCTACAGAGGATGAACGAGACATGGCCAATTCGGTTAAAGCACCTGCAGGTTCAGGTACGATGTTTCACAAAGCGGCTATTGCCGCCCTGGTTGTTGGCGCGGCGGGGATGTTCGCGGTCGGGGCGCTGACCAAAAAGCATGCTGTTGAAACCGCAGTAGTGACCGGGCCAAAGGCTGCGGCGCAGGCATCTGCCGGTGATGGTGGCAAGTCGGTCTCGGGCATTGGCGAAGCCGCGTTGAATGGCGCCGGGATTGCGAAACCGCTTGATGTGAGCCTGACCCAGACCACCGGAAAATTATGGGCCCTGTTCCGGGATATCGGCTACGAGATCGACGGCGTGCGTGTCCATGGGGAAGTGCCACGGTTGTTTCTGGCGAGCCTGCCGCAGGATTTGAGGCACCAACCGCGCGCAGAAATGCGCAAGACCACCTTCATAAAGTCGACGCTGCCGCTGATCCTGCATGTGAACGAATTGATCCTTCAGGACCGGGAGCGCATTGCGACGCTGCGTGACCACGTTTCCGAAGGCGGGGTACTTTCAGAGCCTGACCGGCTCTGGCTCGAAGCGACGTCGGAGCGCTATGGCTCGCAGAGCGCCGATCCCGTGGTTTTGCTGACCCATGTTGATATCGTCCCGCCGTCTCTCGCGATTGCCCAGGCGGCGGAAGAAAGCGGCTGGGGAACGTCCCGCTTCGCGCGCGAAGGCAATGCCCTGTTCGGCCAGCGTGCCTATAAGGCGCACAAGAAAGGGATCGTTCCGAAGGAGCGCCCTGACGGAACATCGTTCAGGGTCCGTGCATTCGATCACCTGATCGATGGCGTTAAATCCTATGTCCATAATCTGAACAGTCATCCGGCCTATCGCGATTTCCGCAAAGCGCGCGCCATGATGCGTGCCGAGAATGACGGCATCGATGGATACCGTCTTGCCGGCGCGTTGCTTCGGTATTCGGAACGCGGCGTGGACTATGTCAAAACGATCCGCGTGATCATGCGGGCAAATACATTGCGGGCCTTCGATGATGCCAAGCTCGGGCGGTCTGTTTCTCCCGACGCTTGACTCAAAACCCGGCATATTGATTTCCCTGACCCGGCCGTTTTGTCTTCCGTCAATATCTCGTGGCGGGTTTAGCCCTTCGGTACGTAGAACTGCAGTCCGTACCAGTGCCAGCGGCCTTCGCGTGTCGGCATCGTGCAGTTGATGCGGGCGCGTCCGCTCGGGAAGGCGTTTTCAAGACGAACTTCCACCCGGGCACCCAGCCTTTCCATTCTTGCCTTGCCCTGCCCCGATGCGTAACAGGCCAGGCCCGAAAGGCGTTTCGCCGCCGGACCGTTTACGGTGAAACCCAGTATCGGTGGATTGTTATCGCGGTTCAGCAGGGGATCACGGGGCGAAACATCTGACACATTCAGGGGCAGCGCATTGACCGCCAGGCGGAAGCGGCTGTCCCCGCCGAAGTTTTCGTTCATCGCAAAACGCGGCAGATACGTCATGTCCGCGTCGGGGTGGAGGACACCGGAATGTTGGCCGAAGCCGATGGAAAGCCCGGCTTCTTTTGACACTGCACCGACCGCAAGACTGAATTCGCCGAAAGGATAGGCGATGATTGTCGGTACCTCGCCTAGTTCCGTCTTGAACCGGTCATTCGATTTCCGCAGTTCGGCCCGGTTCTGTTCTGCGCTGGAGGATGCCATGTGCAAATGTGTATGGGTCTGGCTGCCGATCGTGGCGCCGGCTTGCTTCAGCTCGCGTATCTGGTCCCAGCTCATATAGCCGCCAATACCGCGGTCGACCGGATCTGTTGCGACGAAGAGCGTGAACGGGAAACCGGCTTTTTTCAGCCGGGGAAATGCTTCGGCGTAGACGGACAGGAAGGCGTCGTCGATCGAAATACCGACCGTTCGGCCGGGCAATGGCTGTCTTGCCTTCAGCCTGGCGATAATTTCCGGTATCGGCAGAACGGTGTATTCGGGCTTGGCGAGTTCTGCGAGGTGTGACTCGAATTGCTCGAGACGGATATTTGTGGATGGATGCACGCTCTCGCCGAACCGGTGATACATCACGACGACGGCGGAACTCTGAGGCTCTGCAGCCTGGGCGGGCATCAGTGTTCCTGCCGCTACGGTAATGGCAAATGATAGCGCCAGTATTCGTTTTCGAATAATTTGTGTCATCGTAATTTCCATAGTCCCACCCAGAATTCGCACTGTAGTGCGTCAATAATTCTGTTCACAAGCACGTTATCAAAAGATTTACGGATATTCTCGTTCTTCCGGCTCGATATCCAGCCTGTATTTGGTGGTTATGTTTGCGTGCCCCCGGAACTTCCTGCGGGGCCGTTTGCAGCGCCAGGAGGCATCATTGGTTCGGGAAGGTCGGCATCCTGAACAAGGTCGTAGTCACGCGAATTGAACAGTTGATAGTGCCACCATTCATTGCGGTAAAAATCCCAACCGGCAGTCGTCATGATGCCCATCAGCAGGTGACGGTTGCGTTGCGCCCCGGCATCCACGCCGGGATTGCCATGATGCGAAAGCGGTGTGAACGCGTCGAAGCCGGTTCCCATGTCCAGGTCGTTACCTGCTGTATCTATTAACGTCAGATCGACGGCGACACCGCGTGAATGAGGTGAGCCGCGATTGGGGTCTGCAAGGAATTCGGGGTCGGGTGTATGATGCCAGAGTGCCCATTGAGCTTCTGTGGGGCGGAGCGCATCAAAGACGCGAAACCGAAGGTCCAGGATACCTGCCAACCGGATTGCCTCTGCCAGGGCAGAGGCTGCCTTTTCATGCAGATAGCAACCGGGCCGGGCATAAACCGGCGCTCCCGTAAAGTTGTCGGGTGTTGCATAGACGATTTCGATTTCGACATCGAAGTCCGGTTTGCGGATCTCGACCAGGGTCATGTATTGCTCCTGCTGGTTCTCGGGCCAGAGATAGACGATAAAGCTAACATGACTGGATCGAATCATATGACAGGCAGTTTCCCGCCATGACCCTGATTCTGGCACTTGAGACCAGCGCGGATGTTTGTGCGGTCGCCTTCGTCGGTGATGGCGAGGTGCTCGGCACGCGCGAGGTGGCGATGAGCCGTGGTCATGCCGAACTCCTTGTGCCCATGGTGCAGGAACTGGCGGAGACGGCGGGGGTTGCGCTGACAGCGCTTGATCTCATTGGTGTCACGCGCGGCCCCGGTTCCTTCACCGGCGTGAGGACCGGTATTGCGGCGGCACGCGGGTTCGCGATTGCGTCCGGGGCGCCGGCGATCGGCGTATCTTCCCTTGAGGCAGTTGCGCGCTGTGTTGTCGGCAGGGCGCCGGAGCCCTGCCCCGTTCTTTGCGTCATGGATACACGCCGTGCAGATTTTTTCACCCAGACATTCGATCATGCGGGCGCGGCAATCGGCGCGCCCGAAGTAATGAAGGCAGATGACCTGTTTCTGCTGATCGGGTCGATGCAGCCCGTCCTCGCAGGCAACGCGGTTTCGAGATTGCTGCAGTCCTATGACGGAGATCCGGATCTGCTTCGACGGGACCCGGGGGCCGGCAACCCTGATCCCGTGGATGTTGCGGCGATCGCCCGGACGATTTTTGAGAGACAAGGGGTGGCGCCGGATACGCTCTCTCCCCTATATCTGAGGGCGCCGGAGGCAAAACTTCCCGCGAACGGAGGACGTTTGAAGCGATGACAGGTTATGAACTGTCCATGGTCGAAGAATCCGATATCGGCATAATGGCGCGCATTCACGCATTGTCGTTCGATGATGCATGGACCGGCGCGATGATCCGGCGAATCCTGGCAATGCCGGGGGCTCACGGTATTGTTGCGCGGCACGAACGCAAGCAGACGGTGTCGGGTTTTGCCTTGCTGCGCCAGGCCGCAGATGAATGTGAAGTATTGTCGCTGGCTGTTTCGCCAGACCTTCGGGGCGACGGCGTTGGCGGGTTTCTGCTGGACGGGGCGATGGAATACGCATCGGTCGCGGGGGCAATAAAGCTTTTTCTCGAAGTTGCGGAGGATAACGATGTCGCCCGCCGGCTATATGAGGGCCGGGGGCTGGCACCCGTCGGAAGAAGGCCCGATTACTATACGCGCAAGGACGGGACGACCGCCGCTGCGCTCACAATGTCCTGCCCGCTTGAAGCGCAAGCCGTGCGGGCGCCTGGCTGACGGACGCCGTCTTGGGCCCACAGTTGTTCCCAGGCCATATCTGCCGGTGACTACTTTTTCTCTATAACGAGCGTGTATAAATCTGAATCCGGCTGTACCCGGTCTATCGTCACAATTCGATGGCCCAGTTCAGTTAGAGAATCAGGCACGTTTTTTAAAGGTTCATCACCAACAAGCCTGATTTCCAGCATTTCCCCTGCATTCATCTTCTCTATCTGCAGCCGGGCTTTAACGAATGTCATCGGACACACTTCCGCCGTGATATCGAGAAAATAGTCAGCGAGCTTATTTTTTCTATTCATCTATCAAGTATTAAAAAAACATTGCGAATCTGTAGATACAATCTTATAAAGACGCCGTTTCTATTGATCAAAGGCTCGATTTATGAGTGAGAATTCTTCTAGCGATGGCAGCGCAATGATTGCTTGGACAGCGGATATAGTCGCATCCCATGTTCAAAACAACAGCGTAGCGATTAGTGATTTACCCGTTCTTATCAAGACGGTTCATGAGTCCCTGGCGGGTCTGGGCGGTGAGGCCGCGGCCGAAAAGCCGCAGCCGGCCGTATCTGTTCGACGTTCTGTGACGCCGGATTTTATCATTTGTCTGGAAGATGGTCGGAAACTCAAGATGCTGAAACGGCATCTGTCGACAGCCTACGGCATGTCTCCCGAAGAATACCGCGAAAAGTGGGGATTGCCCGCCGATTATCCGATGGTTGCGCCCAATTATGCCAAACAACGCAGTTCGCTGGCAAAGAAGATCGGTCTTGGCAAACGCCGGGGCGGCGAATAGTCGATTCACTGTATTCGTTCGCAGCCATGTTCGGACGACAATTTTTTGACTATACTGTTGCCATTGCCTAATTTCAGAGGCGTGGAAACGTCAATGCCCTCACGAATAGAACAGCTATGCAAAGATAAAGGCCTGAAGATGACCGGCCAGAGGCGGGTCATCGCGCAGGTGCTATCTGCTGCACAGGATCACCCCGACGCAGAGGAGCTGCACAAACGTGCGGTTTCCATTGATGATCGGATCAGTCTTGCGACGGTTTACCGGACGGTCCGCCTGTTTGAAGAAGCGCAGATCCTGGAGCGACACGATTTTCGCGATGGCCGTGCGAGATTCGAAACGGCAGAAGATGGTGATGGACATCATCATCACATTATAAATGTGCGCACCGGCGAGGTCGTTGAGTTCGAAGACGAATCACTGGAAGCACTTAAGCGCAGAATTGCTGCGGACCTTGGGTTCAAGATCGTTGGCGAACGGCTCGAATTATATTGCGTGCCGATCGGTGATGACGAAGAGGTTGAAAAGTGAGTGTGCCGGCGAGCGGCCCAAAGGCAATTTCCTGATGGATGGTGCGGAAGTTCCAGAAGAGACGTTTGACCCGATTCATGTCGGCAATCTAGTCGCTCGTCTGGCGAATACCCCCGAAGAGATAGAGGCCGCGCAGTCTCTTCGCTATCGCGTTTTCTATGATGAGATGTCCGCAATACCGTCGGCCGAGGCAAAGGCCAAGCGTCGGGATTTTGATCGTTTCGATGAGATCTGCGACCACCTTCTGGTGATCGATACCAAGCGCACGGATTTGCCAGGCGGCGTTGTCGGCACCTACCGCCTTCTCCGCAGTACGGTCGCCGAGAAGAAGGGTGGTTTCTACACGGCCGATGAATATGATATCGGGCGCATAATTCATGGGCAGGGCCCGACGCTCGAACTCGGACGCTCCTGCGTCGAGGAAGAATACCGCAACCGGCCGACGATGCAGCTGCTCTGGCAGAGCATCGCGGCATATATTTTCCATTACGATATCGCGATTATGTTCGGTTGCGCGAGCATGCCGGGCACAGATCCGAAGGCGCTCGCACTGCCACTGTCGTATCTGTACCATTACCATTTGGCGCCGCCCGCGCTCCGCCCGGTTGCCCTGAAAGAACGCTATGTCGATATGCGCCTCCTGCCGGAGGATCAGATCGACCAGCGCCGGGCACTGGCCGAATTGCCGCCGCTCATCAAGGGCTACCTTCGTCTCGGCGGCTTTGTCGGCGATGGTGCGGTGGTTGATCATCAGTTCAACACCACGGATGTCAGCATCATCGTGAAGACTGACCTGGTGACAGAAAAATACATGAAACACTATGACCGCAAGAGCCGGCGCGACGGCGAAGACGAGGGACTCTAGTCAATGGGATCGCCGTTGCGGGCCTTTGTCCGGATCGCCGCTTATCTCGCCGTAACGGTCGCGCTTGTTCCCATCCAGGCTTTCGCCGTGCGGTTCAATCGAAAGCTTTCTGTCCGGCTGCCGCTTTTTTACCACGGGCTCTGCGTCCGGATCCTCGGCTTCCAGATTCGCACGCACGGCAAAATGGCGGCTAACGGTCCGGTCCTGTTCGCCTGCAATCATACATCTTATTCGGATATTTCTATCCTCGGAGCATTGCTGCCGGCTTCTTTTGTTGCGAAGGCGGAGGTCGCCGGCTGGCCGTTTTTCGGCGGCCTCGCCAAACTGCAGCGCACGGTATTTGTCGACCGACGTCCGGCAAAGGCGACGATGCAGCGGGATGAAATGGTCCAGCGGCTGGAGGACGGTGACAATCTGATTCTCTTCCCAGAAGGCACAAGCTCCGACGGGAATGCCGTTCTTCCCTTTAAAAGCGCATTGTTCAGTGTGGCTCAGGTTGAGCCAAACGGGGAGCCTCTTCTCGTGCAGCCGGTTTCAATCGCGTATACGCGGCTCGACGGCATGCCGGTCGGGCGGGCGTTGCGGCCGTATTTTGCGTGGTATGGCGATATGACCCTGGCGCCCCATTTCTGGGAAGTCGCCGGGCTTGGCCATGCAACTGTTGACGTGGTTTTTCACCCTCCGGTTACAATCCGCGATTACGAGACGCGAAAAGGTCTGGCCGAGCATTGTTTCCAGGTCGTTGCCGGTGGCGTATCCGTGGCCAATGCCGGCCGTTTGGACGGACTTCAAACCCTCGGGGCATCATGACCGGCGGCGGTATCTGCGTTGCGCTTTTCGGGCGGACAGATCGGTTGACAGTTTGAACCCCGATGCTAGTTTGCGAAAATTGAGCAGTAGCACAAAGTTGCGCAGTGCGATGAGTGCGCTGGCGGCCGTCCAGGGTGCCGATGCCCCGGGTGACCGGTGCTTGGGCGACAGACGTTCCGACAAAAAACACTGACAACCGATCCGGGAAAGCCTCCTTGGCGAAAACGCTTCATATCAAGAATTATGGTTGCCAGATGAACGTGTACGATGCCGCCCGCATGTCGGACGTGCTCGCACCGCTCGGGTATCGTCACGTCGACGCACCTGAGGATGCCGATCTGGTTATTCTGAATACCTGCCACATCCGCGAAAAGGCGGCTGAGAAAGTGTATTCTGAATTGGGACGATTACGCGCACTGAAGCAGGGGCGTGCGGACGGCGCGGTGCCGATGATGATCGGCGTGGCCGGGTGTGTCGCCCAGGCGGAAGGGGCGGAAATGGTCCGCCGCGCGCCTTATGTAGATCTGGTCTTCGGGCCGCAGACTTATCATCGCCTGCCCGAGATGGTGGCCCGCGCAACACGCGAAATGTCCGGTGGCCGGGGCGCGGGGCGCGGTATAATCGATACGGAATTTCCGGTTGAACCGAAATTTGATTTCTTGCCGGAAGCGGCGTCGCAGGGCGCATCTGCGTTCCTGACCATTCAGGAAGGGTGTGACCGGTTCTGCGCATTTTGCGTCGTGCCCTATACCCGCGGTGCAGAATATTCCCGTCCTGCCGCCGACGTGATCGCGGAAGCCAGACAACTTGTGGATGGCGGTGCCCGAGAAATTACGCTGCTCGGCCAGAATGTGAATGCCTATCACGGGCAATCCCCGTCGGGCGGTGAGTGGCGGCTGGCGGCGCTGGCAGCGGAGCTTGCCGGGATAGAGGGTGTCGAGAGGATTCGGTACACGACGTCACACCCACGCGATATGACCCCCGACCTGATCGCCGCGCATGGTGAAATCGATGCGCTGATGCCTTATCTGCATCTGCCGGTGCAGTCGGGCTCGGATGCGATACTTGCGGCGATGAATCGTCAGCACACGGCGGCGGATTATCTGAAAATCATTGATCTGCTGCGCGCCGCCAGACCAGATATTGCGCTTTCGTCTGATTTTATCGTGGGTCATCCCGGAGAGACCGACGCCGATTTCGACGCGACGCTGGACCTGATCCGCGAGGTCGGTTACGCGCAGGCTTACTCCTTCAAATACAGTCCGCGCCCCGGTACCCCGGCGGCAGCGATGGAAGATGCGGTGCCTGAAGAAGTGAAGTCCGAGCGGCTTGCGCGATTGCAGGCGCTGCTCAATGAGCAGCAGATGTCGTTCAACGAAACCTTTATCGGCACCACTCTGCCTGTCCTGTTTGACCGGCCCGGGCGTGGTGATACGCAGCGTGCAGGCCGCAGCCCGTGGATGCATTCCGTCCACGTGGACTTTGGCACCGCAGCCGAAGCGGCTGCTGCTTTCGGTCGGACTGTCGATGTTCGTATTCTTTCTGCCCACCCCAATTCTCTCGCGGCGTTGCCCGTTCAGGGCAGAGACGCCGCCCTGCAGGAGCCAGCGACCGTTTGAGTCAAAATGCAACATCAGGCGAGACGGTGGCACCGTCGTCCCTGGCGCTAGAGTTCGATGACAATCGGCTTTTGCCCGCTCTGTATGGCGACTTCGACCGCCATCTCGCGCGGATAGAACAGCTGCTGGGGATCACGGTCGCGTCCAGGGGCAATAGCATAATCATCACAGGTGATCCGTCTGTCGCAGAGATCGCACGCGTCGCGCTGCAGTCGCTATATGTCCGGCTTGCCGACGGGCTTGATGTTGCGCTGGCCGAGATCGATGCGGCGGTACGGCTGGCACGCAGCGCCGCCGAGGAAGAGTCCTCCGGGGTGGCGGAACTCGACAGCGGCAAATTGGTTATCCGTACACCGAAACGTCATATCTCGCCGCGATCGGCCGGGCAGCAGCGGTACATGCGCACCCTGATGGATAGTGAGCTGGCATTCGGACTGGGACCTGCGGGAACCGGAAAGACCTATCTCGCGGTTGGGATGGCGGTGTCGATGCTTACCTCCGGCCGGGTGGACCGGATTATATTGTCGCGCCCGGCGGTTGAAGCCGGGGAACGTCTGGGGTTTCTGCCGGGCGATATGCGCGACAAGATCGACCCCTATTTGCGCCCGCTCTATGACGCTCTTTACGACATGTTGCCGGCCGAACAGGTCGACCGCCGTCTTGAAACCGGCGAAATCGAAGTGGCACCACTGGCCTTTATGCGCGGCCGGACCCTGGCGAATGCTTATGTCATTCTTGACGAGGCACAGAACGCCACGCCCGTTCAGATGAAAATGTTTCTGACGCGCCTTGGGGAAAATGCCCGCATGGTCGTCACCGGCGATCTGAGCCAGATCGACCTGCCGCGCGGTGTGACATCCGGGCTGCGCCACGCGGTCAGAACGCTGGAGGGTGTACAGGGCGTTGCGACGACGCAGCTGAGCGCCGGAGATGTCGTGCGGCATGAACTGGTGTCACGTATCGTCAACGCCTATGAGGCGGTTGAAGCGCGGGGCGACGAAAATGAATGATAGCAGTCTGGTGCCTGAAATCGAAATCGACATAATGGTCGAGGCCGCCGGATGGAGCTCCTCGGTGCCTACAGCAAACGATATCGTATCGGAAGCAGCGGAGGCGGCGCTCCGTGACGTGGCCGTCAGGGAAAAGGCCAATGCCCCGATTGAACTCAGCATCCTTCTCACTGACAATGCGGCAATCGCTGAATTGAATCTCCAGTGGCGGGGAAAGACCGGCCCGACAAATGTGCTGTCCTTCCCGGCGGAGAATGATGGGGTGATACCTGGCGCACCGGTGCTGCTGGGTGATGTTGCCATTGCGCTTGAAACGCTGATTGCCGAGGCGCACGAAGCTGGTATCGAGCCTCGGGATCATCTCCGGCATCTTGTTGTGCATGGTGTGTTGCACCTGTGCGGTTACGATCACGAAAATGATGTCGACGCAGATCGAATGGAAAGCCGTGAAATTGTCATACTGGAAGTGCTCGGCGTATCTGATCCTTATGCTGCCGCTGAGCGGCGCATCGAGGAGGCCCGGCCATGAGCAGTCTGAGTGATGAGTCAAAACCGCCTGAAGAGGAAGCGACCGAGGGCGGGTCGGGAATCAGGAAGTTGTGGAGAACGCTGACCGGCAGCCGCAATGATGCGGATAATCTGCGCGACACGATTGAAGAGCTGATCGAGCTTGAAGACGACGGCGATAATGCAGAGGAACTTACCCTGTTCCGCAATGTCCTGAGTGTTCGCGATGTCACCGTTAATGACGTGATGGTCCCGCGCGCGGATATAAAAGCGGTCGACGTTGAAACGACTATCGCGGATGTTGCCAAGTTTATGAGCGCGTGCGGGCATTCACGGTTGCCGGTATATCGCGACAATCTCGATGACGTCGTCGGTATGCTGCACATCAAGGACCTGCTGCCGAGCTGGGAAGGCGACCAGGATACGGGGATTGGCAAGATTGTCCGCAAGCCGCTATTCGTTGCGCCGTCGATGCCGGTTCTGGAGCTGCTGCTTCAAATGCGCGTTCAGCGGCTGCACATGGCGCTGGTGGTCGATGAATTCGGTGGCATAGACGGGCTGGTGACGATCGAGGACCTCGTTGAGGAGATCATCGGCGAGATCGAAGACGAGCACGATAAAGACCGGGGTCCAGAACTTGTGCGCAAGGGGCCGGGTATCATCGACGTGGATGCCCGCCTCGAGATCGAGGATTTCGAGGCCGAAGCCGGCACTTTCCTGACGGCAGTAGAGCGGGATGAAGACATAGATACAATGGGCGGGCTGGTGTTTTATCTCGCAGGACGGGTTCCGGGCCGTGGCGAGGTGATTGGTCATGAATCGGGCATTGAGTTCGAGGTTCTCGAAGCCGACCCCCGTCGCATTCGTCGTCTCCGAGCATCCCAGGTGCCCGTCCAAACCGGCGAATGAACGAAAGACCCGTCCGTCTCCGATATCCGCCGCCGGCATGTTGTCCGCCATGATGCCCGCCGCTGTTAAGAACTTTGCCCGGATGCTTGCTACGGTTGTCGGGTGGCGCCGCCTTTTGCTCGCCTTTCTGTTCGGCGCCCTGGCTGTTGCGGCGCAGCCTCCCGTTCATTTCCTGCCTGTATTGCTGATCTCTTTTCCCGTTTTTATATGGCTACTCGACGGGGCGACGACCTGGCGCAGCGCGTTCGGTGTCGGCTGGATGTTCGGTGCGGGATATTTCGCCGCTGGTCTCTATTGGGTTCCCAATGCGCTTCTCGTGGATGCGGCAAGGTTCGCCTGGCTGATTCCGTTTGCGGTCCTGGGTTTGTCGCTCGGACTGGGCCTGTTTATCGGCGGTGCGGCAGTGCTTGCCCGAAAGATCTGGTCGCCCGGGGTTGGCCGTATTTTCGCTCTTGCGGCGTTTTGGGTGCTGTTTGAATGGGTGCGGGGAACGGTTCTGACCGGTTTTCCGTGGAATCCGGTCGGGAATGTCTGGGTTGCTGTGCCGCCGGTGCTGCAATCTGCGGCATGGCTGGGTGTATATGGTCTATCTGCGATTACGGTCTTTGCGGCGGCAGCGCTTGCGATGCTGGGTGACCCGGGTGTTTCGGGCGCCCCGCGCGCACGGACGTGGAGATGGGCCGTCTCGGGAATTGCCCTGCTCGCTCTGATTGCCGTGGCCGGGACATTTCGTCTCGCCCAGGCGCCGGGTGAAAATGTGCCGGGCGTGTTTCTGAGGATCGTTCAGCCGAATATTGCGCAACGCGACAAATGGCTGCCTGAGCGCCGTGCCCGGAATTACGCGCGTCATCTCGAGATGAGCGGTAAAGGTAGCGATGGCCGGGTCACCCATGTGATCTGGCCGGAAACGGCCGCACCTTTCTCAGTGTCGACCGATGCTGCGCGTCGCGCATTGATGCGCCGCGCGGTACCGCCCGACGGTTTGCTGCTGACCGGGTCAGTCAGGCTGGAACGGCAGAATGGTCGCGTTGTCCGTATATGGAACAGTCTGGTGGCTGTCGATGACAAGGCGGGGGTCGCGGCAATATACGATAAGCATCATCTGGTGCCGTTTGGCGAATACATGCCGTTGCGGGCTTTTCTGCCGCTCGACAAGATTACCGCCGGGGCGCTCGATTTCTCTGCCGGGCCGGGACCGCGTACACTCCGTTTGCCGGGTTTGCCGGCTTTTAGCCCTCTTATCTGTTACGAGATAATCTTTCCGGGTCGTGTTGTGGATGCGGATGATCGGCCGTCATGGCTCCTGAACATCACCAATGATGGCTGGTTCGGCACAAGCGCGGGCCCGCACCAGCACTTTGCCTCGGCCCGGCTTCGCGCTGTCGAAGAGGGTCTTCCGGTGGTTCGTGCTGCGAATACCGGTATATCGGGTGTGATTGATGCCTATGGTCGGGTAGTCGTCCGCCTCGGCCTGGATCGCGCAGGTATCGTGGATTCGGAACTTCCCAGAGCTTTGACCGGCCGAACTGTTTTCTCCCGATTTGGCAATAGCATTGCCGGATTTGTGGGCTTTCTGATGTTTTTATATGCAATTGTATTACATTGTCGACAGAAGGAGGCATATAAATGAAACATGTCGAAACAATTTTGGTGGCGGTTTATACCCACGATAGTATACTGACCGCTTGCTTAGTCAGTTTTCAAACAAATCCGGGGCACATGATTTCTCTCGGACCACCCTGAGCTGACAAACCGTAATACGCGAGAAAACGAACACGTTATGGACAAGCCTGAAGAGACAAAGAAGAAGCGCGCAACCCCTATCCGCACCAGGGGCGGGCCTGAGGCGGTAGACGTACATGTCGGCAGTCGTGTCCGGCAACGCCGGACAATGCTCGGCATGAGCCAGGAAAAGCTCGGTGAAGCGCTTGGCCTCACTTTTCAGCAGGTTCAGAAATATGAACGCGGCGCGAACCGTATCGGCGCAAGCCGGCTGCACCATATCTCGGAAGTCCTTGATGTCCCGATCAATTATTTTTTCGAGGACATGTCCCCGACCTTTACCCGCAAACGGGGCAAGGCGGGTCTTGCCGAAGCGCAGGCTGAATACGATCATGACCCGATGGCAAAACGTGAGACGCTCGAACTTGTCCGTTCGTACTACAAGATCACCGATCCCAAGGTACGCCGTCGCGTGTTCGAGCTTACCAAACAGCTCGGCAAATCCTTCGCCGAGAGTTAGGTTACCCACAATGCTCTCCCGATCTGTCCAGTGACGCGATCGGTGCAGACCGGCGTAACGCAGATTACTTGACCTCGCGCGCGGTTATTGTCACAACGCTTCACAAGATGGTTAAGCGCGTCAGCGTGCTGCCGCCTGTGGTATCTGCGACTAATCACTCAGGACCGAACCCTGCCGGGCGGGTCCAGACAATAAATCAATTCGAGGAGCGAGAACGTGCCCAAGGGAACTTACCTATTTACCAGTGAATCCGTTTCCGAAGGACATCCGGACAAGGTCTCTGACCGGATCTCCGATGCCGTCGTGGATCTTTATCTCGGCGCTGACCCGTTATCCCGTGTGGCCTGCGAAACGCTGACGACAACCAACCGCATCGTGCTCGCCGGCGAAGTGCGCGGCCCGGAATCAATCACCAAGGAAATGATTGAAGGCGTTGCCCGCGATGCTGTGAAGGATATCGGGTACGAACAGGAAGGCTTTCACTGGAAAAATGCAGAGGTTGAAGTTCACCTTCACCAGCAGTCCGTAGACATCGCCCAGGGCGTCGATGCCGCTGGTAACAAAGACGAAGGCGCAGGCGATCAGGGCATCATGTTCGGTTATGCCTGCACTGAAACGCCGACGCTCATGCCGGCGCCGCTGTATTATTCGCACGAAATTCTCCGTTCTCTGGCAAAGGCGCGCCACGCTGATTCAAATTCAGGCCTTGGCCCGGATTCAAAAAGCCAGGTGACGCTCCAGTATGAAAACGGCAAACCGGTCGGAGCGACGTCCGTCGTGGTCTCGACCCAGCACGCTGACGGGCTTGATCAGGACCAGATCCGTGAAATCGTGCGCCCGCATGTCGAATCTCTCTTGCCGGCCGGCTGGATGTGCCCCGAGGAAGAATTCTACGTTAACCCGACCGGACGCTTCGTGATTGGCGGCCCGGACGGCGATTGCGGACTGACGGGGCGCAAAATCATCGTCGACACCTATGGCGGTGCAGCACCTCACGGCGGTGGCGCGTTTTCGGGCAAAGATCCGACGAAAGTCGATCGCTCGGCCGCTTATGCGGCGCGCTGGGTTGCGAAAAACGTCGTTGCTGCGGGAATGGCTGAAAAATGCGTTATCCAGCTTGCCTACGCGATTGGTGTTGCCAAGCCGCTGTCTGTCTATGTTGACACTGCCGGCACCGCAACGATGGACGAGGACAAACTGGCAGGCGTAATCCAGGAAGTCGTCGACCTGTCGCCCCGCGGTATCCGCGAAGGCCTGCAGCTCAGCCGGCCGATTTATGCGCGCTCGGCGGCATACGGTCACTTCGGCCGCGAGCCCGACGCCGATGGCGGCTTCTCCTGGGAGAAAACGGATCTCGTCGACGCCTTGAAAGCGGCGGCGTCTTCCTAAGCCGCGCATTCCCCTGACCGATCAGGATCAACCGGCCCGCCGCCGCATATTATATGGGCGGCGGCAGGGCCGACGGTTGCGGACCGGCCAGCGTGCGCTGGTCGAGAACCTGTTGCCGTCAATCGAGATCGAACTGCCGGGTGAATCCGAGGCCTTTTCGCCGAGCGGCCTGTTCGATGCGCAGACCGAACAGGTATGGCTCGAAATCGGCTTCGGTGGCGGTGAACACCTCGCCTGGCAGGCCAAAAACAATCCACACACCGGTATTATCGGCTGCGAGCCGTTTATCAACGGTGTCGTAAAGCTGCTCGGGAATATCCGGGACGACAATCTGGGGAATGTCCGGTTGTACCGGGATGACGCGCGCCAGCTTGTCGACCGTCTGCCCGACGCTTCCATCGACCGGGCCTTCATCCTGTTCCCGGACCCCTGGCCCAAGACGCGTCACAACAAGCGCAGGATTGTCTCGACGCCGGTCATCAACCGTCTGGCGGAGGCCCTGCGGGACGGTGCGGAACTACGTATCGGAACCGACGACCCCGGATACCTTGAGTGGATTCTGTGGCACATGCAGAAACAGCCGGCTTTCTCCTGGCAGGCCCGCGTGCCCGGTGACTGGCGGGTCCGACCGGATGACTGGCCCGCAACGCGATATGAGCAAAAGGCCGCAAGAGCGGGGCGCAGCAGTGCTTTTCTGACGTATATCCGGCAGGATCGGGCGGCGGACTGAGGCACTATAAATGCTTGCCATCGGCGCTGGCCGGGACTAGGTTACGCGACACTTAACCACAGGCCCTCCCGGGGACCGAATAAAAGCTTAGAAGAGTGGGCCCGGCCCGCTTTTTTTATTGGGTGACCGGATAGGCGCCCGGCTAGGTAAAAGATACTTGGACGAAACGTATTTAGGCGAAACATACTGACGATGGATCAGGCTTCACTTGTCGCACGGCTGATAGAACCGTCCCTTGACTCGATGGGATACGAACTTGTGCGCGTACAGATCAGCGGCGGTGCATCGGACTGCTGTTTGCAGATCATGGCGGAGCGCAAGGATCGCGCCGAGATGAATGTCGAAGATTGCGCCAGTATCAGCCGCAATATTTCGACAGTCCTCGATGTTGAGGACCCTATCAGCGAGGCGTATACGCTGGAAGTCAGCTCTCCTGGCATGGACCGCCCGCTTGTCCGGTTGGATGATTTCAACCGTTTCGCGGGTTTTGAGACGCGGATCGATACGCGCGATGCGATCGTTGACCGCAAGCGCTTTCGCGGCAAGTTAAAGGGTCTCGACGGCGAGACCGTACTGATTGAAGTCGATGGCGAAACCTATGAAATTCCTTTCGAGGACATATTACGCGCCAAGCTGGTGCTGACCGACGAGTTGATTGCCGCCAGCCAAAAGGCGCACAAACAGAACAAAGAAAACGTTTAACGCTAACGGAAGAACGAAAATGGTTGATATGGAAAACATCCCGGTCGCGGGATATGACCGGCTTGAACTGCTGCAAATCGCTGATGCGGTTGCGCGGGAAAAATCGATCGAGGCTGAGGAAGTACTGGAGGCCATGGAAATGGCGATCCAGAAAGCGGCGCGTTCCAAATACGGGCTGGAGCACGATGTGCGTGCTGAAATCGACCGCAAAAGCGGCGACATCAAGCTTGCCCGCTATCTTGAGGTCACCGATGAAATCGAGAACGAGGTAACGCAGGTAACGCCGAAAGAGGCGCAAACGATGCAGGAAGGCGCCGTCGCCGGCGACTTTATCATCGATCCGCTGCCACCGATCGATTTTGGGCGTATTGCTGCGCAGACGGCAAAACAGGTTATCGTCCAGAAGGTGCGCGAAGCAGAACGCAAGCGCCAGTACGAGGAATACAAGGACCGCGTCACCGAAATCGTCAACGGTATCGTCAAGCGTACCGAGTTCGGCAATATCACGGTCGATCTCGGGCGTGCCGAGGGCGTGATCCGGCGGGATGAATCCATCCCGCGTGAATCGCTGCGTCCCGGTGACCGTGTGCGGGCTTACATCTATGACGTTCGTGAAGAAATTCGCGGCCCCCAGATTTTCCTGTCGCGTAGCCATCCCCAGTTCATGGCGAAACTGTTCGGGCAGGAAGTGCCGGAAATCTATGACGGTATTATCGAGATCAAGTCAGTCGCCCGCGACCCGGGTAGCCGGGCGAAGATCGCCGTGCTGTCGAACGATTCCAGCATCGATCCGGTCGGTGCCTGTGTCGGTATGCGCGGCAGCCGTGTTCAGGCTGTTGTCGGCGAATTGCAGGGTGAGAAAATCGATATCATCCAGTGGTCCCCGGACCCCGCGACATTCATCGTCAACGGGCTGGCCCCGGCCGAGGTGACCAAGGTTGTGCTCGACGAAGAGCAGCAGAAGATCGAAGTGGTCGTCCCCGACGAACAGCTCAGCCTGGCGATCGGGCGTCGCGGACAGAACGTGCGCCTCGCATCACAGCTTACTCAGTGGGACATTATGATCCTGACCGAGGAAGAAGAATCCGAACGCCGTCAGGAAGAATTCCGGTCGCGCTCGCAGATGTTCATTGACGGTCTCGACGTTGACGATGTGCTGGCGCACCTGCTCGTGACCGAGGGCTTCTCCAGCATTGAAGAAGTCGCGTTCGTGCCCATCGAAGATCTGCTCTCGATCGAGGGCTTTGACGAGGATATTGCAGAAGAACTGCGGAACCGGGCGAATAACTTCCTGTCCGAAGAGGAGGAGCGCCTCGCAACCATGCGCCGCGAACTGGGCGTTGACGACGAGCTCGCCGTTTTGGCCGGTTTGACCCCTGCGATGGTGGTTACGCTCGGCGAGGCCGGCATCAAAACGCTCGACGACCTGGGTGACCTGGCGACCGACGAGCTGAACGACCCCGGAAACCGGGAAGGTGAGGGCCGCGGAATTCTTGCCGAATACGGACTAGACGAAGATCAGGCCAACGCGATCATCATGGCCGCGCGGGCGCACTGGTTCGATGATGAAGACGCGCCGGCGGCTGAAGAGCCTGCCGAGGCTGCCGCCGAAGAACCGGCTTCCACCGAGGAGGTCTGAGCGTATCGGCATGGCCCGCCCCGAAAAGCAGATGCCGGAGCGGCGCTGCATCTATACGCGCGAAACATCGCCGCGCGGGATGCTGGTCCGTTTCTCCGTCTCGCCCGACGGGATGGTTGTGCCGGACCTGGAAGAGAAGCTGCCGGGGCGCGGATTGTGGTTGACCGCGCGCGGCGATATAATAAGGCGGGCTTGCGCCGAGAACGTGTTCTCGAAGGCTGCTCGCCGGAACGTAACGGTACCGGCGGACCTGCCCGACCGCCTTGCCGCGCTGATGAACAGCCGCTGCCTCGATCTGATCGGGTTGGCGCGGCGGTCTGGCGCGGCGGTTGCCGGGTTTGAAAAGGTCCGGGCGGCGCTCGATGCCGGCGACGTGGCGCTTTTGATAGAAGCGTCGGATGGCGCTGATGACGGGCGTGAGAAACTGGCCCGACGTGCGGCCGGGGTTGAAACGCTGTCTTTATGGACGGCTGATCAGCTCGGTGCACCATTCGGGCGCGATAGAGCTGTACATGCAGCGATCTTCGCCGGCGGTCTTGCTGACCGTTTGTCGAGGGAAGCGCAGCGTTGTGCGGGAATACAAAGCGAGGGTGCCGATATCGGCGCCCATCTTGAGTTGCAGGAAAGCTGACCGAAGATGACAGACCAGAAAGAAACCACAGACGGCAAGAAGAAAAAGCTGTCGCTCTCACGGCCCGGCAAGCTCGAGCTCAACAAGACGGTTGATGCCGGCCAGGTTCGCCAAAGCTTTTCTCACGGTCGCACAAAGGCCGTCGCTGTAGAGGTGCGCCGCAAGCGTACCTTCAAGCAGGCCGATGACGGCGCGATGACGGAAATCAGAGATCAGCCCAAGGTCGAAGAGGCCACACCCGTCGTTGAGGCCCCCGTCGAACCCGCGGCACCGGTCAAGAAGGCGGATGCACCTGCGCGGACGCTGACGGATCAGGAACGTGCCGCCCGCACGCGTGCCCTTGAAGGTGCGCGCCAGACCGAGACGGAGATTGCCGAAAGCCGCGCCGAGCGTGAGGCCATGGAAAACCGCCGGCGTGAAGAAGAGGCCCGGCAGCGCGACGTCGAAGAGCAGCGCCGCAAGGAAGAAGAAGAGCGTCGGCGCGCCGAAGAGGAAGAGCGCCACCGTCTGGACGAAGAGGCCGCGCGCCGCGCCGCAGAACAGGCTGCCCGACTTGAAACACCCGACCCGAGTGCCGGGGATACCGCGAAGCCGAAAGCCAAGGCCAAAACCGAAGTCCGAGCGCCTGTCGCAGAGGAAGAGGCCAACCGGGACGGCAAGACCGAGGCCCGTAAACCTGCAGCCCGGCGTGGCGATTCACGCCGCCGTGGCGGCAAGCTGACCATTTCGCAGGCGCTGAACGATGAAGAACGTCAGCGCAGCCTGGCTTCCGTACGCCGCCAGCGGGAACGTGAAAAGCGTGCAGCATCCGGGCCGAAGGAATCGAAAAAAGTGTTCCGAGAAGTAATCATTCCAGACACCATCACGGTGCAGGAGCTCGCCAACCGTATGACCGAGCGAGCCGGCGATATCATCAAGGCGCTGATGAATAACGGTATCATGGCGACGATCACCGAAACGATCGATGCCGAAACCGCGGAACTGGTTGTGACTGAGTTCGGCCATACGCCCAAACGTGTTTCCGAAGCCGATGTCGAAATCGGCCTCAAGGGCGGCGAAGACAAGGACGACACGAACCTTCAGCCTCGCCCGCCGGTAGTGACAATCATGGGTCATGTCGATCACGGCAAGACGTCGCTGCTGGACGCGCTTCGGTCGACGGACGTCGTCGCCGGTGAGGCCGGTGGCATCACGCAGCATATCGGTGCCTACCAGGTGCGGATGGCGAGCGGTGACAAGATCACGTTCCTCGATACCCCCGGCCATGAAGCGTTCACGGCTATGCGGTCGCGCGGTGCGAATGCTACGGATATCGTCGTGCTCGTGGTAGCTGCCGATGACGGCATCATGCCGCAGACGGTGGAAGCCATCGATCATGCAAAGGCAGCCGGTGTTCCGATCATCGTTGCGATCAACAAGATGGACCGGCCCGATGCGAATGCGGACCGGGTGCATAATGAATTACTGTCGCATGAACTGGTTGTCGAAAATCTCGGCGGCGATGTCCTTACGGTAGAAGTATCGGCGCTGAAGAGAACCAATCTCGACAAGCTTGAAGAAGCGATCATCCTGCAATCGGAGATCCTCGAAATCCAGGCGAACCCCGATCGTGATGCCGAAGGTGTTGTCGTCGAAGCGAAGGTAGAAACCGGACGCGGATCCGTTGCCACCGTGCTGGTACAGCGCGGGACACTTAATGTCGGTGATATCGTGGTCGCGGGTGCCGAGTGGGGCAAGGTGCGCGCGCTCATCGATGACACAGCTGCACGCGTCGATGCGGCGTCGCCGTCCATGCCGGTTGAAATTCTCGGCCTTAACGGCACACCGAACGCGGGTGACGAATTCGGGGTTGTCGAGAGCGAAGCGCGGGCCCGTGAAATCACGGAATTCCGTCAGCGTCGCAATCGCGATGCCAAGGTCCAGGCGGGTGCCCGTGGCACGCTGGATCAGATGTTCGACCAGATCCAGGCAGGTGAGGTCAAAGAAATTCCGATCGTCGTCAAGGGTGACGTTCAGGGCTCGGTTGAGGCGATCCTCCAGAGTGCACACAATCTCGGTACCGACGAAGTATCCGTCCGGGTGCTGCATTCCGGTGTCGGCGCGATCAATGAATCCGATGTCACACTTGCTCAGGCGTCCGGTGCAATGCTCGTCGGTTTCAACGTCCGCGCCAATGCACAGGCGCGCAGGTTGTCCGAGAGCGAAGGCACGGATATACGCTATTACGCGATCATCTATGACCTGGTCGACGATCTGAAATCGATGCTCAGCGGCATGCTGGCACCGCAGATCCGCGAGACTTTCCTGGGCAATGCGGCGATCAAGGAGGTGTTCAACATCACCAAGGTCGGCCGGGTCGCGGGTTGCGAAGTCACCGAGGGCGTTGTTCGGCGCGGTTCCAGTGTTCGTCTTCTGCGCGACGACGTTGTCATCCACGAAGGCAAGCTGTCGACGCTCAAGCGGTTCAAGGATGAAGTGCGTGAAGTCACGCAGGGCTTTGAATGCGGCATGGCGTTCGAGAACTACCAGGATCTCAAGGCCGGTGACGTCATCGAATGTTTCGATGTCGAGGAAATCGCCCGAACCCTGTAGCGCTCAGTTCGGTATCGGTGCCTGCAGGGCACTACAACAGGTTATTTAGCGGATTATTGCGATGAAGCGCGGTGAATCTAAGTCCCGTAGCCAGCGGCAGTTGCGTATCGGTGAAGTGATCCGGCATGTCCTGGTCCAGTTGATCGATCGTGGCGAAGCGAACGACCCCGGCCTGGACGGTGTTTCCATCACGGTGACCGAGGTCCGCGTCAGCCCTGACCTGCGTAATGCCACGGCGTTTGTGATGCCGCTTGGCGGGACCGGCAGCGACGAAATCCTGGAAAGCCTGAACCGGGCGGCTCCGTTTTTCCGGCGGCGTGTCGCGGCCGAGGTCGATCTGCGCCGTCTGCCGTCGCTGTCCTTTGAACTCGATGCCACTTTCGACAATGCGGATCATATCGAGGCTCTGCTGCGAAGCCCGGCGGTTTCCGCCGACGTAACGGCGCCCCGGGACCCCGATCCAGACCCCGATACAGATATCGATACAGAAAAAGATGGGGCGTAAACGCCGCGGCAAGCCGATTCACGGCTGGATCGCGGTCGATAAGGATATCGGCCTGACCTCAACCCAGGTCGTGGGCCGGGTCCGCAGAATTTTCGATGCACAGAAAGCAGGTCATGCGGGTACGCTCGATCCGTTGGCGACCGGCGTTCTGCCGATAGCGCTGGGTGAAGCGACCAAAACCGTTCCCTATGTAATGGATGGTGCAAAATCCTATCGGTTTACCGCCTGCTTCGGCGAGGCACGGGATACCGATGATCTGGAAGGCCGTGTTATCGCGACAAGCGATGTCCGCCCCGATGATGCGTCCATACAGGCTGCCCTGCCCGAGTTCACGGGCACTGTGTTGCAGGTGCCGCCGGTTTATTCCGCCATCAAGATCGATGGACAGCGGTCCTATAAAATGGCGAGGGACGGGAACGGAGAATTGCCACCGGCCAGAAACGTCGAAATCAGCCGTTTCGAGCTTGTCGACCGTCTCGATGCAGATCACGCCGTTTTCGAAGTCGATTGCGGAAAAGGGACCTATATCCGGAGCCTTGCCCGCGATCTGGGGGTCCGTCTCGGGTCGGTCGCGCATGTATCGGAACTGCGCCGCACGCTTTGTGGCCCGTTTTCTGAAAAAGATGCGATTTCGCTGGATAAACTGGCCGAATCCATGCTATCTGCCCCCCCGCAAGATACCTTGCTGCCCGTCACGACCGCGCTGGACGACATCCCGGCGCTGGCCATGACGGATACCCAGACCGACCACCTGCGTCATGGACGCGCGGTCCGGGCGCGAAGCGGCAGTACCATTTTCGTCGATGCGAACCAGTTGGACGCAATATGCGACGGAGAAGTGCTGTGTGCCATGTCGGGTGATACCCCGGTCGCGCTCGCCCGTCTCGAAGGAGAGGAAATCCGGCCGGTTCGGGTGCTTAACATCGAAGGCGTCCCCATGACGGACGCGGAAACGGAGTAAACGATGTCGATTACGCAAGAGCGCAAGACAGAGCTGATTAAAGAATATTCCACCGGCGAGTACGATACCGGTTCGCCCGAGGTTCAGGTTGCCATCCTGTCGGAACGCATCAGCAACCTCACGGAACATCTCAAAGAACACAAAAAGGATTTCCACTCGCGTCGTGGCCTGCTGATGATGGTCGGCCAGAGACGGCGCCTGTTGGATTATCTCAAGCGTAAAGATCAATCACGCTATGAGAAACTGATCGCAAGCCTCGGACTCCGGCGCTGATCAGAAGACCGCATTTGATTTGATATGCACACCGGCCTGCGCAATCGCGGGCCGGTGTTGCATATAAGCGAATGTGGATAAACGGTCGCGGCCATGGGGGTCGCGCATGAAAGTCCGGCAAGGGTCGAACGCCCGCCGGCCGCATCAATGCACATTGCCGATGCGAAACCGGCCCGGCCACGTAGGGTGGCGGGCTTAGGAAGGAATGTAAGATATGTTCACCGAACACCGTAAAGAAATTCAATGGGGCGGTCGTCCGCTCATCATCGAAACCGGGAAAATTGCCCGGCAGGCCGACGGGGCCGTCATGGTCACCTATGGCGAAACCAAGGTACTCTGCACCGCTGTGGCGCAGAAAGCGCCGAAGCCGGGGATCGATTTTTTCCCGCTGACGATCAACTACCAGGAAAAGACATTTGCCGCCGGTAAAATCCCGGGTGGCTTTTTCAAGCGCGAAGGCCGTCCATCCGAAAAGGAAACGCTGACGTCTCGCCTTATTGACCGTCCGTTGCGTCCTCTGTTCGCCGGTGGTTTCCGGAATGAAACTCAGGTGATCTGCACCGTGATGGCGCATGACCTTGAAAACGATCCAGATATCGCTGCGCTCGTCGGCTCGTCTGCGGCGCTGACCATTTCGGGTATCCCGTTCATGGGCCCGATAGGTGCTGCCCGCGTCGCCTATATCGACGGCGAATACGTCCTGAACCCGCTTCAGGAACAGATGGCCGATACTGACCTCGACATGATCGTGGCCGGCACGGCAAACGCGGTCAACATGGTGGAATCGGAAGCCAACGAGCTTTCCGAGGATGTCATGCTGGGTGCTGTGATGTTTGCCCATAAAGGATTCCAGCCTGTCATCGACATGATCGTCGAGCTGGCGGAACTCTGCGCGAAGGAGCCCTGGGACATTCCCCAGGCGCCCGACGATGAAGCAGCGCTGCTTGCACGGGTCAGCGGAGCGGCAGAAGCCGGCCTCCGTGACGCCTACAAGGAGACCGTCAAGCAGGCGCGTGTCGAAAAGATCGGCGCCGCCAAATCCGCCGCGATGGAAGCATTCGCCGATGATGACGACAGCATTCAGGAACGTGCCAAGGGCATGCTGAAGACTGTCGAAAAAGACATCGTCCGGAACGCCATCCTTGATACCAAGCAGCGTATCGACGGTCGTGATCTTGAAACCGTTCGGCCGATTGCGTCCGAGGTTGGCATCCTGCCGCGTGCACATGGCTCTGCCTTGTTCACCCGGGGTGAAACCCAGGCGCTCGTCACCGCGACGCTCGGAACCGGCCAGGACGAGCAGATCATCGATGCGCTTGAAGGCGAATATCGCGAAAACTTCCTGCTGCACTACAACTTCCCTCCCTACTCGGTTGGTGAAGCCAGCTTCCTGCGGTCTCCGGGCCGTCGTGAAATCGGTCATGGAAAGCTCGCCTGGCGTGCCATTCGTGCTCTGCTGCCGGCCAAGGAAGACTTCCCCTACACGATGCGCATCGTGTCGGAAGTCACGGAATCCAACGGCTCGTCTTCAATGGCGACTGTTTGCGGCACATCATTGTCGCTGATGGATGCGGGTGTTCCGCTGCGCCGTCCGTGTGCGGGTATTGCCATGGGTCTCATCAAGGAAGACGAACGCTTCGCCGTTTTGTCCGATATCCTCGGCGACGAGGATCATCTTGGAGACATGGACTTCAAGGTTGCCGGTACCGAGGAAGGCATCACTGCTCTCCAGATGGATATCAAGATCACCGGTATCACCGAGGAAATCATGCAGGTCGCACTCGGCCAGGCCAAGGGCGGCCGCATGCACATCCTGGGCGAGATGGCAGCAGCGCTGACATCGGGCCGTGAAGAAGTCAGTGACTTCGCACCGCGGATTACGACCTTCCAGATTCCGAAGGACAAGATCCGCGAAGTTATCGGCACCGGTGGCAAGGTTATTCGCGAAATCTGCGATGAAACCGGCGCAAAGGTCGATATTGAGGATGACGGTACGATCAAAGTCTCGTCGGTTGATAACGCTGCTGCCGAAGCTGCAGTCAACTGGATCAAGGGCATCGTTGCCGAGCCGGAAATCGGCGTGATCTACACCGGTAAAGTGGTGAAGGTTGTCGATTTCGGCGCATTCGTGAACTTCATGGGCTCCCGCGACGGTCTGGTGCATATTTCCGAACTGGAAAATCGCCGGGTCGACAAGGTCACCGATGTGGTCAACGAAGGCGACCAGGTCAAGGTCAAGGTCCTGGCGGTCGATGACCGCGGAAAGGTTCGCCTGTCGATGAAAGTCGTCAATCAGGAAACCGGCGAAGACCTGTCCGACAAAAAAGAAGAAGAAGCCGCTACCGACGCCTGATCGGTAACTTCGAAAAACGTGCTCCAGTCCCGGACGGTGAAATTAAATCACTGTCCGGTACTGGCCGTTTCGGAAACCCTTCATATAATAGTAGTCATACGGCATGTGTCCGGGAGATAGATTCTGAAACCGTTGCAACCGCTTGTCATTTCGGGCAAGGAGGTCGCCCCTCTCGTGGAGGGCGGCAAAGGCATCGCTGTATCTAATGGCGAAAGCTCGGGCGCGTGGGCGGCGACGGGCGGGGTTGGCACGTTCTCCGGCGTGAATGCAGATTCCTATGACGAAAACGGCAATATCATTCCACTTGCCTATCAGGGGCGAACACGGCGTGACCGGCACGAAGAATTATTGGCCTATGCAATTCAGGGTGGCATTGCCCAGGCGCGTATAGCCCATGATGTTTCCGGCGGCGAAGGCCGGCTTCACATGAATGTTCTTTGGGAAATGGGCGGCGCGGAAAGGGTTCTGCGCGGGGTCCTTGGCGGGGCCAAGGGTCTTATCCATGGCGTTACCTGTGGCGCGGGTATGCCCTACAAGATTGCTGAGATTTCAGCCGAATACGGCGTCTATTATTACCCGATTGTCTCGTCGGCCCGGGCGTTTCGCGCGTTGTGGAAAAGAGCGTATCACAAGTTCCCCGAATGGCTCGGCGGCGTGGTCTATGAAGATCCGTGGCGTGCCGGTGGCCATAACGGGCTGTCGAACAGTGAAGACCCGAATGTTCCTGAAGATCCGCGCCCGCGTGTGGCGGAGCTGCGCAAGGTCATGAACGATCTGGGCCTGAATTCCGTGCCGATCGTTATGGCCGGCGGCGTATGGTATATGCGCGACTGGGCAGACTGGATCGAAGACCCGGATGTGGCGCCGGTCGCTTTTCAGTTCGGCACGAGGCCGCTGCTGACCCAGGAAAGTCCGATTTCCAAGGAATGGAAGACCCGCCTGCTCACCCTCGAGGAGGGCGACATCTTCCTCAATAAATTCAGCCCGACGGGGTTCTATTCTTCGGCGGTACGCAATCCGTTTCTCCGCGAACTGAAGGGCCGTTCCGACCGTCAGATCGCGTTTGTCGAGGAAGCAGAGGGCGACCTGCACCATGAATTCAAGATCGGTGCGCGTGGTCGCCAGATTTTCGTCACTGCCTCTGACAAGGCGCTTGCCGAGAAATGGGTGTCCGAAGGATATACAGACGGTCTACGGACTCCTGATTCGACCGTGATCTTCGTGTCGGCGGAAAAGAGCAAGGAAATCCAGAAGGACCAGTCAGACTGCATGGGGTGTCTGTCGCAGTGCCAGTTTTCCAACTGGGCACAGAACGAAGCGGCGACGACCGGTCGGCGGCCGGATCCGCGCTCATACTGCATCCAGAAAACACTGCAGGATATCGTCCATGGCGACCCGGTCGATGACCAGCTGATGTTCGCGGGCCATAACGCATTCAAGTTCAAGGACGATCCGTTCTATTCGAACGGGTTCATTCCCACCGTGAAGGAACTGATCGACCGGCTGCATACCGGCGATTAGCAACTCTTTCCGCCGGTTCAGGCAGTTATAGTTTGGATTAATTCCAAATGTCGGGTTTGCGCCTTGTGTTTTTTAGGCTTTAAAATTTCCGTCAGACGTCCTATATCTAACTCATGACTGAGAACACTTCTCATACCCGGCCGTATTCAGGCGTGATTGCGCATCTGAAACAGGCAGGCCTTCGGCCTACCCGGCAGCGTATTGCCTTGGCAAAACTGCTGTTTGAGGGCGAAAACCGCCACGTTACCGCCGAAGATCTTCATGCGGAAGCGCGTGCCGCTGGTGTCAGCGTTTCTCTCGCAACGATTTATAACTCCCTGCACCAGTTTACCGATGCCGGGATCATGCGGGAGGTCGTGGTAGAGGCCGGGCGGTCTTACTTCGATACCAATACCGGTGATCATCATCATTTTTTCCATGAAGATACCGGTTCCCTCGAAGATATCCCGACTGAGTTGATCAACGTGTCCGCATTGCCGGCTGCCCCCCAGGGTAAGTCGGTCCAGCGTGTAGACGTGATCGTGCGGGTGAGCGCCGACGACTGAGGTCGCATATCGGCGCGGCTCTCGTTTCTGGAATAATTCTAAACTATTGACGGCGGGCGGTGTCCAGCCTATATAAAGTGTGGGCGCCAGCCAATGCGGCTGTAAGCCCGGTCCGGCAGGAAACGGACCGCGGGACGCATACCATTGTGACCCCGCATAACAAAGCGACTGACTTTATAACCAGAACAAGGAGTGTGACATGCCGTCACTTGGTGGAACAAAGACCGAAAACAACCTGAAAGAGGCTTTTGCCGGCGAATCCCAGGCTAATCGCCGCTATCTCTATTTTGCACAGAAGGCCGATGTTGAAGGCTACAATGACGTTGCAGCCGTTTTCCGGTCCACCGCGGAAGGTGAAACCGGCCATGCGCATGGACATCTCGAATATCTCGAAGAAACCGGCGACCCCGCAACGGGACAGCCCATCGGTTCGACCGAGAATAACCTGAAAGCGGCTGTCGCCGGCGAAACCCACGAATACACCGATATGTATCCGGGCATGGCGCGCGAAGCCCGTGACGAAGGTTTCGACGAAATCGCAGATTGGTTCGAGACCCTTGCCAAGGCCGAACGCTCTCATGCGGGACGTTTCCAGAAGGCGCTTAACGACCTCGATTAATCCGACCAGCCACCGGCTCCGTCAGGGGCCGGTGGTTGCGGTCGCATCCAGACGGCACAACGCAAGCTGCGTGACAGTGTTGCCCGATAGATGCGCAGAACCACAAAAATATTCATTCAAAACGAGGTCGACCGATGTCTGAAGGCAGCCTGGGTGCGCCGGAACGCCATCCCATCCCGTGGCAGGAACCGGATTTCTATGACGAAGAAAAACTGGACGCAGAGTTGCGCCGCCAGTTCGACGTCTGCCATGGCTGTCGCCGTTGCCACAATCTGTGCGACTCGTTCCCGCTTCTCTTCGATCTGATCGATGAGGCCGAAAGCATGGAACTCGACACGGTAGATTCAAAGGATTTCAAACCGGTCATCGATGCCTGCACCCTGTGTGATATGTGCTTTTTGACCAAGTGTCCTTACGTGCCACCTCATGAATTCAACCTCGATGTTCCACATCTGATGCTGCGTTATCGCGCCGTGGAACTTAAAAAGGGCGATGTACCGTTCGTCGCAAAACAGATCTCGAAGACCGACCGGAACGGCAAGCTGGCCGGTGCTGTCGCCCCGCTGTCCAACTGGGCGACCCGCACTGAAAATAAGCTCACGCGCCCGGTTATGCAGGCTGCGACGGGGATCGATGCCAAGGCCGCGCTGCCCAAATTCCACAGCAAGACCCTGACCGACAGGGTGAAAAGCGACGCACCGCCGCGCAACGCGCAAGCGCCGGCCGCCGCCCGCAAGGCTGTTGTCTACGGTACCTGTTTCGTCAATTACAACGATCCTGCCATGGGCATGGATGCGCTCGAAGTGCTGGCGCAGAACGGTGTCGAAACCGAAGTTCTCCACCCTGCCTGTTGCGGCATGCCAATGCTTGAGCATGGTGATATTCCGGCTGTTGCGGAGGCCGCCAGAAAAGTTGCGGCTGAATTCAAGCCGTGGATCGAAAAGGGCTATGACGTTGTCGCGCTGACGCCGAGTTGTTCTCTGATGCTGAAATTCGAATGGCCGCTGATCCTGCCCGATGACCCGGATATCAAGTTGCTCTCGGAAGCGACCCAGGACATCAGCCAGTATGTCGTCGACATTTCAAAAAACGAGGGACTGGCCGAAGGTATGCAGCCTCTGGACGGACCGGTGACCGTGCACCTCGCCTGCCATTCCCGCGCCCAGAATATGGGTCAGAAGGCGGCCGAACTGTTACGGCTGATTCCGGAGGCTGATGTGAACGTGATTGAACGTTGTTCGGGGCATGGAGGTTCCTGGGGCATGATGAAGGACAATTTCGAGACGGCGATCAAGGTCGGCAGACCCGCTGCGCGTAAGGCGCTTGAAAATGTTCCGAAATACGTTGTGTCGGAATGCCCGCTTGCGGGCCTTCATATTCTGCAGGGAATGGAACGGCTCGCCGAAAAGGAAACGCCGCCACCGGCGGTGCCGGTTCACGCGCCTCATCCGGTGCAGTTGCTGGCCCAGGCCTATCGGCACGAAAGGAAATAAGATGAGCAATATGAGACAGATTACCCGGGAAGATATTCTCCCCTTCGAAGATTATGCTTCGACCCGCCGAGAGCGGAAAAAAGCCCTGATGTCGGTTAAGAAAGACCGGCGTATGGAGGTCGGCCCGCACGCGACGTTCTATTTTGAAAACTATGAGACGATGTGGAACCAGATCCACGAAATGCTTTATATCGAGCGCGGGGGCGAAGAGCAGATACCCGATGAACTCGCCGCCTATAATCCGCTTATTCCCCAGGGCCGCGAACTTGTTGCGACGATTATGTTCGAGATCGGTGACCCTGATCGGCGTGCGAAAGTTCTCGCTACCCTCGGCGGTGTGGAAGAGACCGTTTTCATCAATGTCGGCGGCGAAAAGATTATGGGTGTTGCTGAAGTCGACGTCGACCGCACAACAGAGGACGGAAAGGCTTCATCGGTTCAGTTCGTTCACTTTCCGTTTACGGATGCCCAGGTGGCCGCATTCCGATCGGCAGATGTCGAGGTTACGGTCGGTTTCGGCCACGAAAGTTATGCTCACAATGCGGGTGTATCACCGGCGGTGAGGGCGGCCCTTGCGGGCGATTTTGACTGAATTTCAGTCATTATTACCTGACCTCTGCGGTTTTGTTCTACAAGCGCATACGAATTATTAATATGTCACCACTATCTTATGGCTCCTAGACGCAACGGGTTCTGCAACCTCAGGCAGTATCCTGTGGCAGAACGAACAGGAGTAATCTGCTATGGCGAACGAAATGAACGTTCATGGTGACCACGTCGAAATCACGCTTTCCGGTGAATTGACGTTTTCGAGCTATAAAGAATTTCAGGAAGTTATGAAGTCAGCAACGGATGCGGGCAAAAAATCCTGCATTATCGATCTTTCGGCACTCAGTTCGATCGATTCCGCTGGTATCGGTATGCTCCTGTTTGCGAATGACGAGACCAAGCAGACAAATATCGATCTGTCTCTGCGCGGCCCCCAGGGACCGGTCAAAACGGTTCTCGAACACACCAAGATCAACGAAGTTATCCCGATCGTCGCCTGATTGACGTCTGATTGATCTTTGGGCGATTCACGGAGATTTCCGTGGATTGCATCTTGAAGCGAGCAAGAACGCCCTTGCCCGGTATGGGTGTGTCCGCACTATGAACTTCATTCAGTCCCAGGCCGGCTCCCCGGTCGAAGATCCTGTGCGCGCGGCTGCCGACCTGGACGCGGTCATGCGCGATTCCCGGATTCTGGTTGTCGACGACCAGAAAATGGTCCGGGAACTTCTGAAAATCTATCTCACGAATGGCGGTTACGAAAACCTGCTATTTGCCGGCGACGGGGATGAAGCTCTCGACATGATCGCTGCAGAGGATCCGGACCTTGTCGTCCTCGATCTGCAGATGCCCCGGATGAACGGGCTGGATGTCTGCAAGGCACTGCGTGCCGACCCGAAATATGAACTCCTGCCGGTTCTGGTACAGACGGCGGCGGATTCCGCGAAGGATCGGGCCGAGATTTTCCAGTCGGGTGCGACTGACATGGTCGGCAAACCGATCAACGACGCGGAGCTGCTGGCCCGGGTCGGCATTCATCTTCAGAACCGGCATATGCTCAACCAGCTTTCGCTCTATCGTGAAAAAATGGAACGTGACCTTCAGCAGGCGCGGGACATGCAACACCAGATCATGCCTGGCGCACGGGCATTGTCCGGTTTGCAGGAACAATACGATATAGAGATCAAAAGCCATTTCCAGACCTGCGATGAGCTCGGCGGGGATATGTGGAATGTCTGGCCGGTTGACGAGGCCCGGATGGGTTTCAGTATCATAGATTTTACCGGCCACGGGGTTGTTGCGTCCCTCAACACGTTCCGCTTCCAGTCCCTGGTTGCGACGAGTACTTTCGACCCCGAACGTCAGATCGAATACGTAGAGACGATAAATAGAAAGCTGCATCGCATGTTGCCCAGCGGCCAGTTCGCGACGGCAATCGGCGGATACATTGATCTATCCAGTGACGTCATACGCTATACGGCAGCGGCCGGCCCAAAGCCGTTTCTCATCTCGCCGGCATATCCGGATGGTGCGTTTCTGAAATCCGCTGGCCGACCGCTCGGTATGACGGGTGATTCATCATATGAAGAATATGAAGAGGCTTTCCCGCCTGGCAGCTCGCTGTTCCTGTATAGCGACGCGCTGACCGAGACGCCGGATATGATAAACCCGATCTATGATGACGACCGTATGCGGGCGGCGCTGACCGGCAAAATCGACCCGTCGGGTCATCCTTTCGATGTGATCCTTGCGGATTTCTTTGACCAGGCGAGAGAGCCCCTGAACGACGATCTGACAATGATTATGCTGACGCGGCCTGGAAAGTCCTGAACATGAACCGGCGCAGGCATCTCTCCACACAAAACGATGCCGCGCAACCGGCTTTGCCGCCAGCAGGCGTGCCGAACCATGACGCGCTGCCACTTCCGGGTTGTGTCATGCACAAGGCCCCCCATGTAGACGCGCTGGCCTGGCTATCCCGCACATTGCGTTGCGTCGAAGAGGTGGCGCCGCCGCCATACCAGCATTTCAAGGATTTTCATGCGACGCTCAAGGTTCAAACCTTTGACGATATCGACCAGTGCATAAAGATTGCCACGACAGTGCTGGCGCTTGCGCCATTGGCGACAACTGGCTTGCGGGAGCTGGTCGTCAATGCAGTCGAGCACGGTAATCTGGAGATCGATTTCGATCAGAAGTCTGAATTGCTCGCTACCGGCAAATGGCAGGATGAAATTGAAAGCCGTCTTGCCAATGCTGCATTCTGTGACCGCATTGCATCGGTAGAATTGATGCGCGATGATTCCACTTTCACAATCCGGGTCACCGATCAGGGTCCCGGTTTCGATTGGCGCAAACATCTCGACCCCGATACGGCGCCCCGGCATATGCTCCATGGCAGGGGTATGTCGCTCGCAATGGGCGCAGGGCTTGGGGATATCCAGTATGACGGTTCGGGTAATCGGGTCACTATCCGGGGCGTCTCTGATCCCGATCAGCAAACCTGAACCTACCGTTCCCTGATTATTTCTCGACGCACAGCCATTCAGGCTGCGCCTTAAAAATTTCTATGTGATTTGTTCGGCGACGCCGCAGAAGGCTGCCTGCTGAAGGCCGCGGGCGATTGCAATCCGTGTCCCGTCCGCTGCCGCTTTTGGCCGGTTACGGCCTGGGAAAGCTCATCATGCTGCGTCTCTGTCTTCGGTTGCTGCTTCTTCCTCATCGCCACCGACGAGCTCTTCGAACGATTTGACCTCAGAGATGAAGCGTTTCAGCACCTCGTCCAGTTCCCGTGTCTGGGTGGAGAGACCTTCCGCGGACTGATTCAGTTCCTCGACGGTCGTATTGGTCTGGTCGGCTGCCGTATTCACCATCGCGATGTTTTCGGACACCTGGCGTGTTCCGTTGGCGGCATTGCTCGCACTCTGGGCGATTTCCGCGGTTGCCTGTTTTTGCTGCGTGACCGCCTGCGAAATGGCTTCTGTGCTGTTCGCGACCTTGTTGATCGTGGTGCTGATCTCGCCGATGGCCTGCACGGCGACGCTGGTCGCGTTCTGGATTTCGCTTACCTGTTCTGAAATTTCCTCAGTCGCCTTGGCGGTCTGATCGGCGAGCGATTTAACCTCGGTTGCAACAACGGCGAACCCTTTGCCGGCTTCGCCTGCACGGGCAGCCTCAATCGTGGCGTTCAGCGCCAGCAGGTTTGTCTGGCTGGCGATGTCGTTGATCAGACCGACAACTTCGCCGATTTTCTGTGCTGCTTCGTCAAGCACGATGACGCCGTCATTCGCCCGCTTGGCTTCTTCTACCGCGGTCGCGGCGACGGCAGCGCTTTCGGTAACGATCGTGCTGATTTCATCGCCGGATGATGATAGCTCTTCCGCGGCTGCGGCCACGGTGTCGACGTTGGATGATGCATCGCCGGACGCTTTCGAAACCGCAGCGGCGCTGTTATAGGTGTTATCGGCGTTCGATTTGATGGTTGAGCCGTTATTGCGGACGTTCTCGAGCGATTCCACAAGATGTTTCATGTAAGCTGAAATCCGGTGTTCGTAGGCCCGTGATACGAGTCTCATAAAGACCGCCTTGTCTTCGGCTTTCTCGGTCTGTTTTTCCAACTCGGCCCGCTGTATCGCGTCGTTTTCGGCCCGTTCGTCGGCTGCGCGCTTTTGTTCGGCCGCGGCGTGCTGTTCGGCCTCGCGCGACTGTGCTTCAAGACGTTTGTTTTCCCGCAGCTTCTCCTTGAAGACCTGTAGCGAGGCGGAGATTCTGCCGATCTCGTCGCGCCGGCCCTGGAACGGAACGTCAGTATCCAGCTCGCCTTGTGCGAGATGGTCCATTGAATCGGTGATGTTAATGATTGGTTTGCTGAGGACCCGGCGAATGAAGGTGGTCAGCAAACCGACAACCGACAGCAAAACGATGACGGCGATGATGAGAGAACGGATTGCAGCCGCCTGTGCGTCGGCGTTGATCTGTTCAAGCGTCCAGGCCGTTGCGACAGTTCCGATGAACTTGTTGCTTTTGCCCGATGTTACCGGAAAGATCGCGATGATGTGGCTTTCCGTGATTTTAACAATACCGTCTTTCGCGGTCTCTGCCGTCAGGGCGCTGCCGGACAGGTCATAGGATTTCAGTTCCTTCGATGTGAAACTGTTGACGGTTTTGCCGTCGGCTGAAAACGCTGTGAATCCGGCGAATCCAGAACTTCTGTCACCGGCAAATTTGGCGTAAGACGCTGAAATTACGTCAGATTTTTTCCACCGGAGCGCACCCGATATCTGAGAGGCCAGTAGCGAGGCGATCGAGGATGCGCCGGCCGAGGCCTGCTGAAGGACCCGATCCTGGGCGGAGGAGTAGAGAATGGTGGTTTGTACCCCGATACCAACGGCGACGGCGACGGCGATAATCGCCGCCGCCTTTCGCCCGATGGTCCAGATAGTACCGGTCTTTTTCCCGTTCTCAGCCGCGCCCTGTGCTGAGGGTGCATTCAAATCGTTGGCAGTGTCGCTTGTCATTGAACAGTCTTCCGTCTGAGAAGGTTTGTTACCGGGGGTCTTACGGGTTTTCGCGGGCGCGTCTTATTCGACGAGCATTTCCACGTTCACACCGACGGTAATGGCGCCGATGGCTTTGCCGGTGGCGGGGTCGGTAATCGTCATACTGAGCTGGGACTGCAGCGCCTGGGACGATTCGTCTGTGCTTACCTTGCCGACATGGACCGTTTTCGGCCCCATGCTGTAGGTTTTCTGCCATTTGGCTTCGTCGCCCTGCCAGTAATCCGACGTGACGTCGCTCTGGCCGACATTCAGGCCCTTGTTATCCATGACAAAGATTTCCGTATACAGCCCGTCAGACTCGGCTTTGACCTTCTTCAGATAGGCCGACAGTTCATTGCCGAGAACAGCCTTGGTCATGTCACCGCCGCTTGATTTGACTTCGGCGCGCCAGGCTTTGTCCATCTTGATGATCTGGTCCTGGGTGAGCGACGCGTGTTTGCCGTTCTGGGCGTTGAGCGCGGCGACAACCACCGGATTGGCAGCCCAACCGGCGACCTTGCTGGATGCCAGCTGTTTCATCGGGGCGACATGTTCGTCCTCTGCGGAGGCCGGTCCGGCAACGAGCGCCGTCAGGGCGATTGCCGTCATCGTGCTTTTGATAATTGAGAGTTTCATCGGGGATTCCTCTGGTTTCTATAAGATATCCCGCAAGAATCTTGCTGCGGCATACCGAGACACCGTCGGTAATACAGGTGAATTATTTAAAATTGGATAATTTGCGGGGAATCCACACGTCCAGCATGCATGCGGACGTCAGTCGAGCCGTTCGTTCCCGTATACGCCCCAGAAATGGGTACGCCGCATCCAGCCGCGTTTTTTGCCGATCTCGATACGGCACCAGTCGCCTTCGCATTCAAGTATGCGGGCTACGACCTTCTCCATAACGCGGGCTGTAAGCTTTGCACTTGCGGCGGGTTCTCGCCGTAACGGCTGAATACCGCCCGTAACGATTGCTGTCCGCTTGCCCGAAAGCATCGAGCGATGTACCCAGCCTTCGGTGCCCTGAAAATCACGGACTTTCCGCCAGTTTTCGAATTCTGCGACGATCTCGATCGGCAGGTTGCGCTGAACGAAGATCCAGTCGACCGGATATCGGACGCCGGGCCCGGTCCGCAGGTGCACTTTATTGGCGCGCAGCGATGCGAAGCGGGGCAGTGGCAATCCCGTATCGGCAATGGCAACCAGAGGGGTTGCCATAAGCAGGGCGGTCGCTGCGACAAAAGCGATTACGATCATCAGGGGCCGGAACATGGCGGCAGTATAAACCGGTGCGGTGAATCGCTCCATGTCTTCGGTGTTTCTCCGTTTTTGGCATGTGGATTGCTCGCGGGCCATGGTCCTGCAACATGTCTGGACAACTGCACTTGGCCCTGATACGCCAGAGATAATAATTGCCGAGAGACAACAAATTCAGGGAGACGGGCTGAAGATGCCCCAACGGAAACCGGTCGTCATCGTCACCCGGACGCTGCCACGTGACGTGGAAACGCGGATGATGGAGCTGTTTGAAGCGCGTCTGAACGCCAGCGACAAGCCGATGACGGCTGATGAAATCGTGGCGGCTGCCGAGGGCGCGAATGTGCTGGTCCCGACGGTAACGGACAAGATCGATGCCGCCCTGATCGCCCGCTTGCCGGACTCGATCGAGCTGATCGCTAATTTCGGTGTCGGCGTAAACCACATCGACCTCGAAGCCGCAAATGCCCGAAAGATCGTGGTCACCAACACCCCGGGCGTGCTGACGGATGATACCGCTGATATGACGGCATGCCTGTTGCTTGCCGCACCCCGCCGCCTGACAGAGGGCGACCGGTTGGTCCGTTCAGGCAAATGGGAAGGCTGGTCGCCGACATTCATGATAGGGCATCGGATTTCCGGCAAGCGCCTCGGCATTATCGGTATGGGCCGGATCGGTCAGGCCGTGGCCCGCCGCGTTAAAGGGTTCGGCATGACCGTGCATTACCATAACCGGCGTCGTCTGCATGAAGAGATCGAATCCGAGCTGGAGGCGACATACTGGGAAAGCCTGGACCAGATGCTGGCCCATATGGACTTCATTTCCATCAACTGCCCGCATACCAAGGATACCCATCACCTGCTGAATGAAGAGCGTCTGAATCTGCTCAAGCCGCACGCCTTCGTGGTCAATACGGCGCGCGGTGAGATCATCGACGAGGCCGCCCTTGCGCGGATGCTGGCGGAAAACAAGATCGCAGGCGCCGGTCTTGATGTTTACGAGCGCGAGCCGGAGATTGAACCGGCATTGCTCGAGCTGGATAACGTGGTGCTGGCACCGCATCTCGGTTCGGCGACCCATGAAGGGCGCATCGCGATGGGCGAGAAGGTGATTGTTAATATCCGCAGCTTCGTCGATCAGCACAATCCGCGGGATCGGGTCTACGAGGTCTGACCTGGCGGTTTCCGTCTCTGGTTTTCAGACGTAAAGCATCGCCCCGTTTTCCGATGCGTCGGATAAAAAACTCACCGCGCTGCCCTCGGTAATCTGGATATCGTCCCGTAGATCGCCCCGGCCGAGTTTCTCGGCGCGCAGCCCCAGTTCACAGACCATGAAGGTTGCGTCCAGTTCGCTGCAGGCGGCCAGTAACTCTTCGAATGTCGCAAGCCCGTCCGCGGCAAATGCGGTCTCGCGGGAATTGTCCGCCCAGCCTGCTGTCAACGCGCGGGTCGCCGCCATGGTGAAAAACAGCGTGACCGGTTTTCCCACGGCGAGGGCCGCACTCGCCATCACCAGCGCATAGTGCACGCGGTCGTAATCGCCGGACTGGATAATCAGGGAAAGTTTATCGGGTGATGCCATCACGCGGCGTGGGCCGATAGATCGGTGATCGACGGGGTATCACCGCAAAGCGGGCAGGTAGGGTCCCGGGACAGTTTCATCTTCTGCGTGTCGCTCGACAATGCATCGTAGATTATCAGCCAACCGGCGAGACTGTCGCCGATTCCCATGATCTCCTTCAGGACTTCAATCGCCTGTAGCGAGCCGACGGCACCGGCCAGCGCGCCCAGCACACCGCCTTCGGAACAGCTCGGCACAAGACCTGGTGGCGGTGCTTCCCGATACAGGCACCGGTAACAGGGGTCGCCCTGTCCGCGCCCCGACCGGAAGGTCGCGATCTGGCCTTCGAATCTAAGGATTGCGGCGGAAACAAGGGTTTTGCCGGCCAGGTGACAGGCGTCATTGACCAGGAAGCGGGTTTCGAAATTGTCGCTACCATCGGCGACAAGGTCGTATGAGTCTATCAGGCTATCGACATTCCCGGCGGTAAGGCGGACCGGATGCGGCACAAACGAGATTTCCGGATTGATCTCTGCGACAGTCCTGCCGGCGCTTTCAACCTTCGCCATCCCGATGTCGCCGGTCCCGTGAATAACCTGGCGCTGGAGGTTGGACAGGTCGACTGAATCGTCATCGACGACACCAAGCGTGCCGACGCCCGCGGCGGCCAGATACATCAGTAAAGGTGCACCGAGCCCGCCCGCGCCGATAACAAGAACGCGCGCATTCAGCAGTTTTTCCTGGCCGATGCCGCCGACTTCAGGCAGCACGATATGGCGCGCATAGCGCTGGATCTGGTCTTCGGTGAAATCCATGCGCGTTGCGCTTCGTCAGGTGCCGGTGGAGCCGAAGCCGCCGCTGCCGCGCTCGGTTTCGCTCAGGGAATCGACTTCGGTAAAGCTGGCCTGGGTAACGGGTGCGATGACCATCTGTGCAATACGCATACCGCGTTCGATCTCGAAGGAGTCTTCGCCGAGATTGACCAGGATCACTTTCACTTCACCACGATAGTCGGCATCGATGGTGCCTGGCGTGTTCAGTACCGTCACGCCGTTTTTCGCCGCGAGCCCGGACCGGGGTCTGACCTGCGCTTCAAAGCCGGCCGGCAGCGCTATTGCGAGACCGGTCGGCACCATGGCGCGCTTGCCCGGCGCCAGCGTCATCGGCGCGTCTATTGCGGCGGCCAGGTCCATACCTGCGGATTGTGCAGTCTCGTAGGCGGGCAGGGGCAGGTCCGCATTATGCGGTAAACGGGTAACGGCAATCTCGACCTGCGTCATTCGGCAGCCTCTGTATTTTGGTCAAAGTGATGGGCGATGCGCTCTGCGAGCCGGTCGGCGACGTCGGTCTTTCGCATCGCGGGCCAGGCTTCGGTATCGGTGCCGGTAATCAGGTGGACGGTGTTGGTTTCGCCGCCGAATGTGCCGGTTTCCGGTGATACGTCGTTTGCGACAATCCAGTCGCACCCCTTGCGCTTGCGTTTTGAGGTGGCGTTCTCGATCAGGTTATCGGTTTCGGCGGCAAAGCCCACGACCAGTGCCGGCCGCTGGTTCCCGGCGGCAGACAGCGTACGCAGGATGTCCGGGTTCTCGATCATCTCGATACGGGGCGGTGCGGCGTCGTGTTCTTTCTTGATCTTGCTGTCGCCCTGCTCTGCGGGCCGCCAGTCAGCGACCGCGGCGGCGCAAACGGCGATATCCGCCGGCAGTGCACTCATACAGGCGTCATACATCTCCCGGGCAGATTCAATGTGGTGGACTTCGACGCCCGGGGGTGCCGCTTCGGAGGTTGGCCCGGTCACAAGGATCGTCTCTGCTCCCATGCCGGCCAGCGCCGCGGCGATCGCGTGGCCCTGTTTGCCGGATGACCGGTTGGCGATGTAGCGCACAGGGTCGATCGCTTCGAGCGTCGGGCCGCTGGTGACCACGGCACGGCGCCCGGCAAGCGGGGCGGACGCGGCGAAATAGGTCTCGATCTCGGCGACGATCTCCAGTGGTTCCACCATCCGGCCTTCACCGAATTCGCCACACGCCATGTTGCCTTCGGTCGGGCCGGCAAAGCGGATACCCCGGGATTTAAGCGTCGTTATATTTTCCTGCGTTGCGGCATGTTCCCACATGCGGACATTCATCGACGGGGCAACCAGGACATCCTTGTCGGTGGCAAGCAGGACCGTTGTCGCCAGGTCGTCCCCGATACCCTGGGCCATCTTCGCCATGATATTCGTTGTCGCCGGGGCGACCACCAGCAGATCGGCATCCCGTGAAAGCTGGATGTGGCCCATTTCCGCTTCATCCGTCAGTGAAAACAGGTCACCGTACACCCGGTCTTCGCTCAGCGCCGAGACGGAAAGCGGCGTGACGAACTGCGTTGCCGCATCCGTCAGGACGCAGCGCACAGAAGCGCCGCGTTCGCGAAGCCGCCGGATCAGGTCGAGGCATTTATAGGCCGCGATCCCGCCGGAAATAATCAGAAGTATGCGTTTGCCGTGGAGCATTCGGGGACACCCCTTCACCGGAAAGCCGGTAACCTAATGATTTTAAAGCCTTTCGGCAACAAATTGCGTTCAGTCCAGAACAGCAACGGCAACCGCTGCTGCCGCCGCTGCGAGAATCCATATCCGCCAGGCGCCCCGCCGTGCCTGGCCGCGGGTGAGCGACTCCAGCGAGGCCGGGTCGACGCGAAGGCCGTCACGTGTCACGGCGCCGATCGAGTCTTCCATATCTGCGATCAACTGGGGCAGGCGTTCCAACCGGTCGAGCATGTCCTCGGCCGCTTCGCGCATGCGTGCCTCGGGTCCCATATTGTCGATCATCCATTCTTCAATCAGCGGGCGTGCGAGTTCCCACATGTTGATATCCGGATACAGTTTCCGGCCACTGCCTTCAGCAACCAGCATTGTTTTCTGCAGCAGCAACAGTTGCGGTTGCGCCCGCATCTCGAATTTTTCCGCGACGGCAAAAAGCTGGGCCAGAAGCCGCGCCAGCGAGATTTCGCTCAGCGGAAGACCGAAAATCGGCTCGGCGATAGACCGGGCTGCCTGGGCGAATTCGTCGACCGACTGGTTAGCCGGTACGTACCCTGCCTGAATATGAATCTCTGCAACGCGTTTGTAATTGCCGGTCAGGAATCCGTGCAGCATCTCGGCGAGATACTGCCGGGTCTGCCGGTCCAGCCGTCCCATGATGCCGAAATCCACGGCATGGACCACGCCTTCGTCATCGACAAAAATGTTGCCCGGATGAAGGTCGGCATGGAAAAAGCCGTCGCGGAAAACCTGCAGAAAAAACGCTCTCGCAAAATTCGCGACAATCGTTTCGCGGTCGAGCTTTTCTGTATCCGGATCGATTTCGTTCATCGGGGTCGCATCGATCCAGGCGGTCGTCATGACGCGGCGGCCTGTGCGCAGCCAGTCCACGGCCGGTACCGAGAACGTCGGGTCATCCTCAAAATTCTGGCGCAGCTCGTCCGCCGCGGCTGCTTCGAATCGGAGATCCATCTCCATCTCGACCGAGCGGATAATTGTCTGGACGGCTTCGACCGGGCGCAACCGGTTCAACTCCGGCCGAAGGTTCTGAACCCGCTGTGCCGCCCACAGCGCAAGATCGAGGTCGCGGGCAAAGGCGGCTTCGATACCGGGGCGTAGAAGTTTGACGGCGATGGCATCGCCATCCGGCGTTGTTGCCTTATGCACCTGTGCGATTGAGGCGGCAGCGATGGCGGTGTCGTCAAAGGATCCGAACAGGTCTTCGATCGTGCCGTTCAGTTCCGTCTCGACGATCGTTCGGGCTTGGGCACCGCTGAAGGCGGGCAGATTATCCTGCAGGGATCTCAGGTCGTCGGCGAGGGTATCACCCACCAGGTCCGGGCGGACGGAAAGCGCTTGCCCCAGCTTGACGAAAGCCGGCCCCAGCGCGGTCATTGCCAGTGTCAGCCGTTCGCCGGGCCGGATCTGACGAACCCCGGATTTGCGCGGCGCCAGAAGGACTATCCGTAATAGCCCGGTAAACACCCTGGGCAGCCCGGCCCGTTCCAGCGGGAACAGGGCATCGTGGCGCGCAAGTATCCGGGCAACCGTGATTATTCGGCGAAAATGGCGCAGACCTGCCAACATGTTTTAGATACGCCAGCCCGAGTGCAGCCAGACGATCCCGCCTGACATAGGTGTCTGGGTGATGTTGCCGAAGCCGGCCTCGGTCATTTCGGCCGCCAGCTGATCGGGTTCCGGAAACTTGCGAATGCTTTCCGCAAGGTAGGCGTATGAATCCGCGTCGCCCGCAACACGCTGGCCGAGCCACGGCAGTACCTTGAAAGAATAGGTGTCGTAGAGCGGCTTGATCTGCGGCAGGACGGCGGGGCTGAATTCCAGGCAGATAAAATGCCCGCCGGGTTGCAGGGCCCGGCGCATCTCGGCAAGGGCATCGGTTCGGCGGGTTACATTGCGCAGACCGAACGCGATTGTGCAGGCTTGGAAGCCTGCACTTTTAACCGGCAGGTCCGCCGCATCGCCGCAGATCCGTGCGGGGCCGAGGGCTGTCCCACGATCCAGCGCCCGGTCCATGCCTGCGGTCAGCATCTCCTTGTTGATATCGCAGATGATCGCGCCGCCGCCTCCGCGTTTCAGGAATCCCTCCGCAACGTCGCCGGTGCCGCCGGCGACATCCAGCAGCGTCATGTCGGGCTGCGGATTCAGGCGGTCCTGCAGGGCGGCTTTCCACACCCGGTGCAAGCCTCCCGACATCAGGTCGTTCATCAGATCGTAGCGACGGGCAACGGAATCGAATACGCCCCGGACCAGACCGGTGTGATCGGCGACGTCGACCCGCCGAAAGCCGAAATCGATTTCGTCCTGTTTATCGGCCCGGTTATCCGGCGCTTTTGCTTGCGGATTTGTCGAAGAGTTCATGTGTTTGAGGATAGCGCGCAGACGCGCTTCCGGCTACCTTCTCGATATGCCCGAACTCCCCGAAGTTGAAACCGTTCGCCGCGGCCTTGCCGAGGTTATGGAAGGCCGCAGGATCGAGCGGATAGAGGTGCGGCGTCACGACCTCAGAATTCCGGTGCCGGACGATTTTAATGAGCGTCTTCAGGGCCGTACCCTTGAAAAGATGGGTCGGCGGGCAAAATATCTTGTCGGAGAATTCGACGACGGCACGATCCTGCTCGCGCATCTTGGAATGTCCGGGCGGATGATTATCGAGACTCCCGACAATATGACGGAGAAATCTGCATCGAATATACCGGGCGATTTCGCGCACGATCCCGGCAATCATGCCAAACACGAACATATCGTCTTTCATGTTGGTAACGGCACCGTCATCCGGTTTTCAGATCCGCGGCGCTTCGGATTGATGACCCTGACGGATCGCGAAAATTTTGCCGATCACAAGCTTATCCGGCATCTCGGACCGGAGCCCACCGGCGAGGATTTTACCGGCCCGGTTCTGGCCGCGCGGTTGCAGGGCAAGCGCACGCCGATCAAGGCGGCTCTGCTGGACCAGCGTGTTGTGGCCGGGGTCGGGAATATCTATGCCTGCGAGGCGCTGTTTGCGGCCGGGCTTTCGCCCCTGCGGCAGGCGGCCACCGTCCAGGGTCGGCGGGCAGACCGCTTGGCGATGGCGGTGCGCGATGTACTCGCCGATGCTATCGCGGCCGGGGGTTCGTCACTGCGCGATCATGTAGCGCCGACGGGCGAGCTCGGATATTTCCAGCACAGTTTCAAGGTATATGGCCGCACAGGGGAGCCGTGCCCGGGATGCGATTGTGGCCAATCCGTGCAACGGATTGTACAATCAGGCCGGTCGACCTTTTATTGCACGAAACGGCAACGGTAGGGCCTGATGTTGAATTTCTCCTGTATTCTCGGTGTTTCATCTCGCGGTGTTTCGTCTGTCTTCACCGCCACGGTGGCGGGCGTGATGGTGGCCGCGGTGCTGTTACTTGCACCGGCAGGGCTCTCGGCCGCCGAATTCTTCAGGTCGATCGACGATCTGCCCCTGGCGCCCGGCCTGACTGAAGTTGTCGAGGAGGGGGTCGAGTTCGATAGTCCCGCCGGTCGGATTGTGACCGCGGTTGCGGCAGGGGATGTTCGTTCCGATACCGTGATTGCGTTCTATCGCAAGGCGTTGCCGCCGCTGGGCTGGTCGAAGACACCGGGCGGGACCTATCACCGGGAAGGGGAAGTGCTGACGTTGCGGCTTGAATCCGGCGGCAAGGCTGTAAAGCTGATGATCCGCGTTGTTCCGGCGCAACCGAATATGGCCAGATAGCCCGGCCCGGCGCATGTGCGCGCACTGTCCAAATAATCGTTCCCGTACCCGCAGAAACCCTTGACGTCGGGTCACTTCCCTCGTAAAACCAGCGCCCGTTTCAGAGGAAATACCGATGGCGAATACATCATCAGCGAAAAAGCGTGTCCGGCGCGATGAGCGCAAGACCGCGACCAATATCAGCCGCCGCAGCCGCATCCGTACCTTTATCAAAAGGGTCGAGACTGCGATCGAAACCGGCGACAAAGATGCTGCGAATGCGGCACTGAAATCTGCGCAGCCGGAATTGATGCGTGGCGTGACGCGCGGCGTTGTAAACAAGAACGCAGCATCACGTAAGATTTCGCGTTTGTCGCGGCGCATCAAGGCGATCTGATTTTCGTCTGACCGGCGGATAGCTCTTTAGAGTCAATCGCTTCCAAGGTGCTTCAATGAGGCCGGCTTTCCGCCGGCCTTTTGCGTTTCCGAATTTTGCCGCAAAGTGGTGCTCACGGCGGCTTTCAGGTTCTTCCACAGGGTTATGCACCGTTCTATACCGTTCCAATGTGTCAACCCCATAAATCTTTCCGAATCGCAAATTTTTTCGTCGGAACGCCTTATCAAGGCGTTGCACCTGCCGGATGTGATCGTTACAGTTACCCCACGGATCGACAGGGCGACCCGTAATGATTAATAAATAATGGCGTCTTGATTATCTTTTTGCTGTAACAGGCAACTCTAATATAGATACTTATTTGTCGAGATCTTCGAATCCTAAGTAGTGGGCAAAGTTGCTGAAGTAACTGTCGACGTGCGTCGGGCGCGTCGTTAAAGGGGGCATTAAATGAGTCAATCATCCGGATCCGGAGCAACCACCGCGGGGCAGGCAAGCAGCGTGGGTTATGCCGGGGATGTTGACGTCACGGAGGCATGGGAAGGGGTCAAGAATAACCCCGGCGCCGTGCTGGTAGACGTACGCACGAATGCAGAGTGGAATTTCGTCGGTATTCCTGACCTGTCGGAGGCCGGCAAGGAGCCGGTTCTGGTCGAATGGCAGATGTTTCCGACGATGGACGTGAACGCGTCATTCGTTGACGCGGTTGTTGCCGCCGCACCCGACAAAGAACAGCCGATTTATTTTCTGTGCCGGTCTGGCGCGCGGTCGAAATCGGCCGCCATGGCGCTGACGCAGGCCGGGTATTCCGCTTGTTTCAATATCAGTGAGGGCTTCGAAGGCCCGCACGACCAGAACCGCCATCGTGGATCGGCGGCGGGCTGGAAGGCCAGCGGTCTTCCTTGGGTACAGGGTTAAGCACATGGCAGAGAATGGATTAACCCAGGATATTAATGCCCGCTGGACACGTGTTCGCGGCGTTCTGCGCGCCGAAGTCGGCGATTCCGCCTATAAAAGCTGGTTGAAGCCGCTTGGGCTCGTTGAATACGCCGATGGCGTGGTGAAGCTGTCCGTTCCCACGCGCTTTATGCGCGACTGGGTGGCGAACCATTACGGCGAGCGGATTTCCGCGCTTTGGTCGGATGGAGACTCGCCTGTATCGAATGTCGACATATTCGTGCTTGCGGACAAGGCAGATGTTCGCGCGGCTGCGGCGGCGAAGCCCGCATCCGAAACAACGGTGCGGGCAACAGAAGGCGTGCGGGTTTCGCCCGAGCGCGCCGAGGGAGACGTCAGCGCATCGCTGGATCCCCGTTTCAAGTTTGATAATTTCGTTGTCGGAAAACCGAACGAGCTGGCATATGCGGCGGCGCGCCGGGTCGCGGACTCGCCGACGGCTACCTACAATCCGCTGTTTCTCTATGGCGGCGTCGGGCTCGGCAAAACCCACCTGATGCATGCGATCGCCTGGCATATTCGTGAGCATCAGCCGGATCGGAAGGTTGTTTACCTGTCGGCCGAAAAGTTCATGTATCACTTTATCCGGGCGCTTCGGTTCCAGGATACGATGGCCTTCAAGGAGCGTTTCCGCTCGGTCGATGTGCTGATGATTGACGATGTTCAGTTCATCAACGGCAAGGAATCGACCCAGGAAGAGTTCTTCCACACGTTCAATGACCTGGTCGACAATAACCGCCAGGTTGTTATCTCGGCGGACAAGTCTCCGTCCGACCTCGAGGGGATGGAGGAGCGCCTGCGCTCGCGCCTCGGTTGGGGTCTGGTCGCGGATATTCATGCGACCACGTACGAGCTGCGCCTTGGCATTCTGCATGCCAAGAAAGACGAGATGGAAGTTGCGGTGCCCGACAAGGTGCTGGAATTCCTCGCCCACAAGATCACTTCAAGCGTACGGGAGCTGGAGGGTGCTCTGAACCGCGTCTCCGCACATTCCACGCTGATCGGTCGGGAGATCACGCTGGAGAGCTGTCAGGAGGTCCTGCATGACCTGTTGCGCGCCAGTGACCGGCGGGTCACGATCGAAGAGATTCAGAAACGGGTGGCCGAACATTTCAATATCCGCATGGCCGACATGCATTCTGCGCGCCGGTCCCGGGCCGTCGCGCGTCCGCGTCAGGTCGCGATGTATCTGTCCAAGCAGCTGACCTCGCGGTCGTTGCCGGAAATAGGCCGGAAGTTCGGCGGGCGCGACCATACGACGGTCATGCACGCGGTGAAGAAGGTCGAAGAGCTGCGGACGTCGGATATGAATTTCGCTGAAGACGTCGATCTGCTCCGCCGCATGCTGGAAAGCTGATACGCGCAGCGCCGCTGCTTCGGCAGCGGCCTGTGGCGGGGCCTCTCAGCCCTCGAATTCCGCCGGAAATCTCCCATTTGGGGCCAAATTACGTCCGGCTGATTCGCCGGATCTGGCGCGGCCGAAGACCGGCTTTGTAACCCCCTGATAACACTGATCTTTTGAGGGTCAGGATCGGCGTGATGATTCTGCGACTTCTCTTGGGATTTCAATGACTTGTGGTATAATTTGCGACCTTTCAAAGGCTTCGTCGTCATGAGCCGTGCGCCCGGCGGGCGCAAGACTCGACGATAAGCCGTTCCGGTGGCCCTAACAGCGTGAAAGCCGATCCCAAGCCATGCAATTTACCATCGAGCGCAGCATACTCCTCCGGTCCCTCACACATGTGCAGGGCGTTGTCGAGCGACGCACGACCATCCCTATCCTGTCGAATGTTCTGCTTCAGGCCACTGGCGGTAAGCTGGGCCTGACGGCAACCGATATGGACCTTGCCATCATCGAGGGCACGCAGGCCGATGTTACCCAGGACGGGTCGACGACGGTGCCGGCGCATACCTTGTACGACATCGTCCGAAAACTCCCTGAAGGCTCGCAGGTCGAAATTCGCGCCGGCGGCGAGCAGGGGCAGCTTGAAATCCGTTCGGGCCGCTCCAAGCTCAGCCTGACGACGTTGCCGAGCGAGGATTTCCCGGTGATGACCGATGGTGATCTGCCGCACCGGTTCACGATATCTGCCGAAATGCTGCGCCGGCTGATCGATCGGACGCGCTTTGCGATGTCGACCGAGGAAACCCGCTATTACCTGAACGGGCTTTATTTCCATGCTGCCGAAACCGACGGGGCGCCTGTCCTGCGGATCGTTGCGACAGACGGTCACCGTCTGGCACGTGTCGAGGTTCCATTGCCCGAAGGGGCGGCCGGTATGCCCGGTGTTATCGTGCCGCGTAAAGCGGTTGCCGAAATCCGCAAGCTGATCGACGAGGTCGAAGACGATGTCGAAATCGCCCTGTCGGAAACCAAGATCCGCTTCGCGTTCGGCGATGCCGTTCTGACCTCCAAGCTCATCGACGGGACTTTCCCCGATTACGACCGGGTCATCCCGTTTGGCAATGACAAGACGCTGGAAGTAAAGCGCAACGAATTCGTCAAGGCGGTGGACCTGGTGTCGACGATCTCGACCGAGAAATCCCGCGCTATCAAGTTGTCACTGGAAAACGGCAATCTGGTGTTGACGGCAACCAGCCCCGAAGCCGGCAGTGCCCGAGAAGAACTGGACGTCGATTACAACGACGGTTCGCTCGAAATCGGTTTCAATTCGAAATATCTGCTCGATATCACCCAGCAGATCGAGGGCGAGGATGCTAAATTCATGCTGTCGGATGGTGCATCGCCGACCCTGGTTCAGGATATGGGCGATACCAGCGCATTGTATGTTCTTATGCCCATGCGCGTCTGACGCGGTCGGACCGGTTGTTGCATAGCGCCCTGGCAAATTCTCCCCAATACACTACCTCACCCGAACGCAGTGCGGTGGTCAGGCTATCGCTGACGGATTTCCGCAGCTACGGATCTCTCCGACTCGATTGTGATATCCGGCCGGCAGTCCTTACCGGGCCGAATGGTGCGGGTAAAACCAATCTGCTGGAGGCGATTTCATTTCTGCTTCCGGGCCGGGGCCTCCGACGTGCCCGGCTGACGGATGTCACCCGCAGCAATGCCGGCGATGTACGGCCCGGTGAATTACGCTGGGCGATTGCCGCCACACTGGATACAGCGACCGGGCCAACCGAGATCGGGACCGGCTTTGAAGCCACCGGCGAGGGTGAAGACGGCGGGCGGCGCGTGTCGCGGATGAACGATGCACCGGCGCGCAGCCAGGCGGCGCTCGGAGAGGTCTTTGCCGCGGTGTGGCTGGTGCCTGAAATGGACCGCCTGTTTATGGAAGGCGCGTCTGCGCGGCGGCGTTTTCTGGATCGCCTTGTTGCCGCCTTTGATGCTGCGCATACCACCCGCTTGAACGAATACGAACAGGCCATGCGCGAGCGCACCCGTCTGCTGCGGGACGACAAGGCCGGGTTCCGGAATGCCGATAGCGGCTGGGTCTCTGCCCTTGAAAAAAGAATGGCGGAAAGTGGCGTCGCCCTTGCAGCGGCCCGCAGGGCATTCGTGCACCGGCTTGCCGCAGCCTGCGAACTGGGCGTGGGACCGTTTCCGGCGGCCGGGGTGTCTTTGGTCGGCGATGCAGAACAATGGCTCGACAACCGCTCCGCGCTGGAGGCTGAAGACCTTTTCCGCGATGCGCTCGCCGCGTCGCGTGCTGCAGATCGCGAGGCCGGCAGGGCGCTGGTCGGGCCTCACCGGTCCGATATCGAGGTTGTACACCTGCAGAAAAGCCGGCCGGCGGCCGGATGTTCTACCGGTGAACAGAAAGCGCTGCTGATCAGCATTGTGCTGGCCCATGCACGGCTGGTTTCGCTTGATCGCGGTGCGGCGCCTCTGCTGCTGATGGACGAGATCGCGGCCCATCTGGACAGCGACAGACGTGCGGCTTTGTTTGATGAAATATGCGCGGTCGGCGCACAGGCCTGGATGACGGGCACCGACCGGGAACTATTTGAAGCATTCGGCGACCGGGCACAGTTCTTCCGGGTCGATAACGCCACCGTGCGCGGGGTTTGAGGGAAATATGACGGCACCAGCAGATACACCTCCGACAGAAGTCAACGAAGCCGATTACGGCGCGGGTTCCATCCAGGTTCTCAAGGGTCTCGAAGCGGTCCGCAAACGGCCGGGCATGTATATCGGCGACACCGATGACGGCTCCGGGCTCCATCACATGGTCTACGAGGTTGTCGATAACGGTATCGATGAAGCCCTGGCGGGACACTGTTCCGAAGTGACCGTGACGCTGAACGGTGACGGCTCTGTGACCGTCACTGATGACGGGCGTGGAATCCCGGTCGAGGTGCATGAAGAAGAGGGCGTTTCCGCCGCCGAGGTCATCATGACCCAGCTCCATGCGGGCGGTAAGTTCGACCAGAATTCCTACAAGGTTTCCGGCGGTCTGCATGGTGTGGGTGTGTCGGTTGTGAACGCGTTATCTGAACGGCTGGAATTGCGTATCTGGCGCGAGGGCAAGGAACACGTCATCCGTTTCCATGATGGCGAGGCCGATGGCCCGCTTGAGATCGTCGGCGATTCCAATGGCAAGAAAGGAACGTCGGTTACGTTCCTGCCATCGACCGAAACCTTCACCATGATCGATTTCAACATCGCGACGCTCGAACATCGTCTGCGCGAACTGGCATTCCTGAATTCGGGCGTGCGCCTGGTGCTGACCGATGCACGGGGTGTCGAGCCCGTGGAAACCATTCTGGAATATGAAGGCGGGATCGAGGCGTTCGTCAAACATCTCGACCGCAGCAAAACGCCGATCATTGAAAGCCCTATCGTCATCAACGGTGAACATGAAGGGCTCAGCGTGGATATCGCGCTCGAATGGGCGGATAGTTATCATGAAACGATGCTGTGCTTTACCAACACCATTCCTCAATCCGATGGCGGCACGCATCTCGCCGGTTTCCGCGCGGCCCTGACGCGCACAGTTAATGGCTATGCCAATGACAGCGGGATCGCCAAGAAAGCAAAGATCACATTGTCGGGCGATGACGCGCGTGAAGGACTGACCTGCGTGTTGTCGGTCAAGGTGCCGGACCCGAAATTCTCGTCCCAGACCAAGGACAAGCTTGTTTCGTCCGAAGTACGGCCGGTGGTCGAAAGCATCGCGACGGAAAAACTGGGCCAGTGGTTCGAAGAACACCCGAATGAGGCAAAGAAGGTTGTCGGCAAGGTGATCGAAGCCGCCGTCGCCCGCGAGGCTGCACGCAAGGCCCGGGACCTGACACGCCGAAAGGGCGCGCTCGACATTTCTTCCCTGCCCGGCAAGCTTGCCGATTGCCAGGAACGCGATCCGTCGAAATCCGAATTGTTCATCGTCGAGGGCGACTCAGCCGGTGGATCAGCAAAACAGGCCCGTAACCGTAAAAACCAGGCGGTTCTGCCCCTGCGCGGCAAGATCCTGAATGTTGAACGGGCACGTTTTGACAAGGTATTGTCCTCTGCCGAACTCGGCACGTTGATTACCGCACTCGGTGCCGGAATCGGCGCTGAAGACTTCAATATCGAAAAGACGCGCTATCACAAGATCATCATCATGACGGATGCCGATGTCGATGGTAGCCATATCCGGACGCTTCTGCTGACGTTCTTCTATCGCCAGATGCCGGAGATCATCGAGCGTGGTTATCTCTATATCGCCCAGCCGCCGCTTTATCGTGCCAAGAAGGGCGAAAGCGAGCAGTACCTCAAAGACGACCCGGAGATGGAGGAATATCTGATCCGGGCCGGGCTGCGTGATGCAGTCCTTACCATCAGCGACGGCGCGCAAATTGCCGGCGAAGATCTCTACGACCGGGTCAAGCAGGCGCAACGCGCTAAACGCCTTCTGGAACCAATGTCCGACAAGCTGACCAATGCGGAAGTCGCAGAGCAGTCGGCGGTGCTGGGTGCGTTCAACCAGATCCTTCTCGATTCCCAGGAACAGTCCCAACTGGTCGCCGATGCCCTGGCCCGACGGCTTGACGGCCTGGCAATGCCGGCTGACCGGGGCTGGACTGCAGAAATTGTCGAGGGTGGCGGTATCGCATTTGTCCGGACGCGGCGGGGCGTTACTGAACGCCAGGTGATCGATGGTGCCCTGCTTCGGTCATCGGAAGCACGACGGCTCGATGAACTTGCGCCGGAACTTCAGACCCTCTATGCGCGGCCGGCAACGCTGAACGCCAAGGACTTCGAAAAACGTATTACCGGACCGGTCGAAATGTTCGATGCCATTCTGGCCCTTGGCCGCAAAGGTGTCAGCGTCCAGCGGTATAAAGGGTTGGGCGAGATGAACCCCGAACAGCTCTGGGAAACCACGCTGGACCCGGAAGTGCGGACCCTGCTGCAGGTGAATATCGACCATGCTGACAGTGCCGAAGAAGTTTTCTCGACCCTGATGGGTGATGTGGTTGAACCGCGCCGCGATTTTATTCAGGACAATGCGCTCAAGGTCGTCAATCTCGACGTCTGATGGGCGTTAGCCGATATGTCAGCTCTGGTGGGTCAATCCAGGTCGGCAATCCGGTCGAAACTCGTCCCAAAGGCCGCACAGATCGCTACATCTTTAAGCTCGGGGGCGAGATGCCGGTAAAATTTACGCGCCACTTTGTTTCGTTTCAGGACGGACCAGAAAATCCAGCGTCCGCCCTGGTCGCGGGTATGCCGGGAAATCCCGGTCATCAGCGCCGTCCCTATACCGCTTCGTCTGTGTGCTTCGTCTACATAAAGATCGGCGAGATAAATGCCCCGGGTCGCGCTGTCGGTATCGTACCCCCAGTAATAAACTGCGTAACCGGCATGAGCGCCGTCGCATTCCGCCACCAGGGTGTGGAATGCCGGCGGGTCGGCAAACCCGTCCCGCAGGAATGCTTCTGCCGAAAAACGCGAAACGCGGCCGCCATCAGACACACTCAACGCCCGTGCCATGCTGGCAATCGCCGTCGCGTCTTCGCGCTGCGCCGGACGCACCGCTATGGAGGATTTTTCGCCGGAAATTCTGTCCGCCATATCGCCTTGATGTCGCCACATTGGTGAAGTGGATTGATGCCGAACCTAATCTACAACATATAACGTCATGGCCGAGCGAAAACCTCCCAAACCAAAATCGTCGCCAAAGCGCAAGACGCAGAAAACCGGAAAGGCAGCGCCTGGAACCGGTCAACGTAACTCTGTGTCTGCCAGCGGGCGTAGTGGGAAGGCGGGCGGCAAAGGGGCGGGTACCAAAAACACCGGTTCCCGTAAACCCGCATCAACAGCAGCGAAGAAGTCCGGCAGCCTGAACGAAAGGTCGCGTCGCTCCAGGGTTATTCTCTTGACGTTGAAATGGTCCGTCATCGCCGGTATCTGGGGGGTGATCGCACTCGGTGTCGTCGTCGCGTGGTACGCCTATGATCTGCCGGATATCGACAAACTTGAGGCCCCCACCCGAAAGGCAAGCATTACTCTGACGGATGCTGACGGGCGCGAGATTACCAGCTATGGCGATCTCTATGGCGACCCGCTGCGACTTGCCGATGTACCCCCTTATCTGGTCCAGGCGATCGTTGCCACCGAAGACCGGCGGTTCTTTGAACACCTGGGATTCGATCCGTATGCTCTTGGCCGTGCGGTGGTTGCCAACGTCATTGCCGGACGGGTCCGCCAGGGTGGCAGCACCCTTACCCAGCAGCTTGCGAAAAACGTGTTTCTGAAACCGGACAGAACGTTGCGGCGCAAGGTTCAGGAATTGCTGCTGGCCTTCTGGCTCGAGGCGAATTTCACCAAGGAACAGATTTTCACGCTGTATATCAACCGGGTGTACCTGGGCTCCGGCACCTTTGGCGTCGATGCCGCAGCGCGGCGTTATTTTGGAAAATCGGCCCGCCGTGTCACCCTGCACGAAGCGGCTGTCCTTGCCGGTCTGCTCAAAGCGCCGTCCCGTTATTCGCCGCTCCGCAGCAGGAAGGCGGCCGAGGACCGTGCGCGTGTCGTACTGGGTACAATGGTTGCCGCCGGTTTCCTGGACGAGCAAACAGCCAAGAATGCCGGGCGCCAGAGCCTGCGACTCGCTGCGACAACGAAGCGAAGCAACGCGGCACGGTACTTCACGGATTGGGCGCTCGAACGGGTCGCCGGGTTCGCCGGCGCGCGCGGCCGCGACCTGATTGTGCGCACCACAATGGATTCCCGTTTGCAGAGCCTGGCAGAAAAACAGTTGCGGGCAACACTCCTTAAGCATGGAAAGTCACGGCACATAAGCCAGGCGGCCCTGGTGTCGATGTCGCCGGACGGCGCGGTGCGCGCGCTCGTGGGCGGGCGTGACTATGGAACCAGCCAGTATAACAGGGCTTTCCAGGCGCAACGTCAGCCCGGCTCGGCGTTCAAATTGTTTGTCTATCTTGCCGCGATGGAAAACGGGTTGACCCCCGACGACCAGTTTATTGACGGCCCGCTTCGGATCGGCAAATGGCGCCCGCGGAATTACGGCGGCAATTTCCTTGGCAGCGTTACCCTGCGTGAAGCCGTTGCACGATCGATAAACACGGTGGCTGTACAGGTCTCGGAAAAGGTTGGCCGGGGTAAAGTGATCGACGCGGCCCGCCGCCTCGGCATCACGTCGCCACTGAAGTCGCATCCGAGCCTTGCGCTTGGGGCGAGCGAGGTGTCGCTGGTGGAATTGACGGCGGCCTATGGTGTGATTGCCAATGGCGGGGTTGCCGTCTGGCCACATGGTATTTCTGAAATCCGTGAACGGGGCGGAAGCGTGCTCTATCGCCGGACCGACGGCGCCGCGGCCCAGGTTGTCGAACCGGGCGCGGTACAGCGGGTCAACGATCTGTTGCGGGCTGTCGTCGCCTGGGGGTCCGGTAAGGCCGCCAACCCCAAACGGCCTGCGGCGGGCAAAACCGGTACCAGCCAGGATTTCCGCGATGCCTGGTTTGTCGGGTATACCGGCGAACTGGTGACGGGCGTGTGGATGGGAAATGATGACAGCTCGCCGATGAAACGCGTGACCGGCGGCAGCCTGCCGGCGCTTCTGTGGCGCGATTTTACGATCCCGGCGCTTGACGGCGTTTCCGCCAAACCGCTCGCGCCGGTCGTCACGGTGCCGTCGACCCCAGGACGCGCGACCGGACCAGACCGGAACGCCAAGTCGCCATGGTGGCGTCCGCGGGGAAGCGTGGAGTCGACGGATCAGGAGGAAGACCTCCGGGGCGACTGATTTTGCTATTTTGGCCGATGGTCAGGGTGAAGGGGAGCCGGCTCCGCGTGGGTTCCGCAGAACCAGCAGGTAGAAACTCAGCAGCAGGATGGGCCCCATACCGAACACCACCCATGCCATCGGCATCATGGAGCCGTCCAGCATCCGGGCCGTTACGGCGCCGATAACCGCGGCGGTCGACATCTGCAGACAGCTCAGCATCGATGATGCAGCACCCGCCATTTTGGGATAGGGCGAAATGCCACCCGCCTGGCCGCTCGGGAAGACGAACCCGGTGCCGAACGCGAATCCGGCGAATGGCAGGATCACGGTCCAGACATTGAAGTAGCCGAGCATCGGCAGAATCACGCCGATTTCGCCGAAAATCGTCATGATAAGCGCGCCATAGACGATCATCCGGTTTATGCCGACCCGTCGGGTGATCCGGGCGGCCAGCAATGTGCCGACGCCGTAGGCGCCGACCGTGATTGCGTATAGTGCGCCAAATGTATCGGGGGAAATTTTCAGCAGGCCGATCAGGATATAGGCGCTGCAGGAAGTGAAGGCGAAGATGCCGCCGTAGCAGATCGCGTTGCACAGCACATATCCCATGTACATTCGTGTCGATAACAGCGTTGCATAATTGCCGATTAAACGCGCCGGCCGGGTGGCGTCGCGATTCAGGTTGGTATTCGTTTCCCGGAGCAGGAACACAATCGTCATTAGCATCAGGCAGCCGAATGCCGTCAGGAACCAGAACACGGACCGCCAGCCCGACGAGACTTCAATGACCCCGCCGAATATCGGTCCAACAATCGGCCCGAGGGCAAGGGCTGCACCTATATAGGCGTATACCTGGGCCATCTTGTCGGATGCGAAGCTGTCTCGGACAATCGCTCTTCCGACGGACATTGTCGCACTGGCGCCCAGTGCCTGAAGCAGGCGGGCCGCGCACAGGCTGTAAAGATCAGGTGCCAGTGAACACAGAACGGACGCGATGATGAACAGCGCCAGAGACACCGTCAGGACCGGTTTGCGGCCGAACCGGTCTGACATCGGTCCGACAAAAAGCTGGCCCGCGGCAAACCCGACCATATAGATGCTCAGGATCGCCTGTGCGTCTCCTAATCCAATCCGCCCTTGTAATGCTGGGGCCATTCACCAACAACATCATGGTCCCGTCCCTGCCGGCGCTGGCCATCGACCTGCGGATTGGATTCGGAGACGCACAGGCAAACCCGACCATATAGAT
>CAJQLI010000383.1 GCA_905479125.1 uncultured Alphaproteobacteria bacterium
TGGTCAACGGCATCAACCCGAGTTCCATCGACACACCGCGCTGGGCAACACTCATGGAACAGCGCTCTAGGTTCGAGGGCAAATCACCGGCTGAAATCAATGCCGGCATCGAGGCGAATATCCCGGTGGGCCGTCTCGGCACATCAGAAGATATCGCCGGGCTGGTGGCGTTTTTATGTTCAGAGCGGGCCGAATTTCTGGCGGCGATCAATATCAATGCCGATGGCGGGGCCGCGGCGGGCCTGCTTTAGAAAATCTTTCTTCGACGCACGCAGACAATTCCCGCAAAGCCAAGGGCGAATAGGGCAAGACACGCTGGCTCCGGCACCTCTGCAACGGTAAGGATACCGGAAATTCCATAAAGACCGAGTTCGACATTACTACTGCTAGCAAATGAAAAAATCCAACCACTCCCTGTTTGACTCGACGACGTCGACCCAATACTCGAAGTAGCGTCTCCAAGCGAGAAACCCGCCGTCGCCATTCCGTCAATGAATGTGCCGGCGTGGACTGTTGTCGAGATAGGCCCGCTGCCCGTTTCATCGAGATTTATCGCTGCGGCAATATTTCCGTTCCAAAGATCGACATTGTTTTCAGCTACCTTCGTCGAACCGTCGAGGAGGTATATCGCCGTCCCAAGGCCCTGGGTAGGATTCGTGTTCGTATTGTCACGGGCGTCGACGGATGCCGTCGATCCGATCGCTGTCCATCCCGAAATCCCGGTCGCTGCGAACCCTAGCGTGTTGACGAAGTTGTTGTAGAAGTTGATGTCTGAAGATGCCGCTGTCGTTGTCGTTGTCGTCGAAGTTACGAAGACAAGACGGTACGTATCGCCCGGATTTAGCCCGATGGGCGTGATTACCGGCGCAGCAGTAGCGGGACTAGATTGGAAGAGACCGAATACCACGATCGTCGTGACGATAAATGTGAATTTTTTAAACATTCTGTCCTGTGATCCTTGTTGAACCGAAGATGCAATCTCTACAAAGATCTCTTAGAGCAAAAAACATGCCAACTTCCGAAATTGTCTTAAAATCAGGGGCCTAGTCCCACCAAGTGGCTGCCCAACCGACAAAACTGTAAAGCCTACCGACACCCCTCTCAGAAAAACCTGGGAAATCAGTGACGACTTATCATTCCGTCGCTCCGGTTTCTACAGCCTCGACCACCAGCGTCGATCCGTCGACACCGGTGACCGTCACCCGCGCATCGGCGGCGAGCTCCATGCCCTGCGGTCGGGTGGCGACGGCCCAGAGACTGTCGCCGATCTTGATCCTTCCCTGCCCGCCGGCGGTCGCACCGTCCAACGTGTATTGCTGGCCGATAAAATTCTCGCCGCGCCGGTTCAGCGTCGGGTGGTCTGTCGGCTCAGGGTTCGCATAGACATAGCGCCGCCCCACGAAGACGGAAACGACCGACAGCACGGCAAATACGACAAGCTGTAACTGCCAGCCCATGTCCGGAATACCGAGCAGGATCAACCCTGTGCCGATCGCCGCTGCGCCAAGCCACAGGAACAACACGCCGGGTACGAGCACTTCGACCAGCATCAGTCCGATGCCAAAGGCAAGCCAGTACCAGAACGTCACACTTTCCATGAATTCCATCATCACCGCTTCTCCGTCGGTCAGTCGTTGCCTGACGACGGGACGGAACCGCTGCGCGACCGTCCACCAGCGCTTCCACCACCGCCTGAACCGCTATTGTTGTCGCCGAATGCTTCCTTGGCAATCTCGGCGAGGCCCGCAACCGACCCGATCACGCTGGACGCTTCGAGCGGCATCAGGATCAGCTTCGAATTTCTCGCACTGCCGATGCTTTGCAGGGCATCGACATATTTCTGCGCGACGAAGTAATTGATCGCCTGGACATTACCATCACCGATCGCGGCCGACACCATCTCTGTCGCCTTGGCCTCAGCCTCGGCTTCGCGCTCGCGCGCCTCGGCATCGCGGAAGGCGGATTCCTTACGGCCCTCGGCGGCGAGAATCTGGGACTGTTTTTCACCCTCGGCTTTGAGGATCTCCGCCTGGCGGTAACCCTCGGCATCGAGGATGTTCGCGCGCTTGTCGCGTTCCGCTTTCATCTGGCGTGCCATCGCTTCGACCAGCGAGGCGGGCGGCGTAATGTCCTTGATCTCGATGCGGGTGATCTTCACACCCCAGGGCGATGTCGCCTCGTCGACGACGCGCAGCAGTTCGGCGTTGATGCGGTCGCGCTGCGACAGCAATTCGTCGAGATCCATCGAGCCCATCACGGTCCGGATATTGGTCATGGTGAGGTTGAGCGTCGCGTGGCGCAGCTGGCGCACTTCGTAGGATGCCTTCACCGCATCGAGCACCTGATAGAACACCACGCCGTCGACCGTGATCATGGCGTTGTCTTTGGTGATGACCTCCTGCGAGTCCACGTCCATCACCTGTTCCATCATGTTCTGGCGCATGCCGATGCGATCGACCAGCGGCACGATCAGATGCAGGCCGGGGCGCAGCGTCTTGGTATAGCGCCCGAACCGCTCCACCGTATATTCCTCACCCTGCGGCACGGTTTTGACACCCATAAAGACGATCGCGACGGCGAAAACGAGAAGAACGATAACGAAAATTGAAAACGCGGAAATCATGGCCCCACTCCGAATTATTATGAAGAGAACATAAGGGTTCCTGTGCACAAATCAAGGTTGCAGCCCTTCACCACCTACACATAAAACCTCTTAACCAATTGTTTTTCCATATTATTTCTGCTCCGGCAAAGTATACGACCATTCCGTAGCGTCGGTCGCAATCTTCCGGCGCAGGATGAAAAGCCGAAAAGTTTTCGGGTCAGATGTTCGCATTTTGTTCCTTTGCGTGATAGCCTGATTTTTCAGACGAAACACCCGGGCTCCCCGGCCGGAACGCGCGCGGCGCCGTTGCGCGTGAACCGGTTTGGTGCGCCGCGCAACCAAAGCCCGCAAAGGAGCCGGTAAAACGGATACATTCCCACAAACGGAACC
>CAJQLI010000384.1 GCA_905479125.1 uncultured Alphaproteobacteria bacterium
TTCTTTTTCGCGGAAGAAAAACCCGTCACAGGTCGCGCAGGCCGATACGCCGAAGCCCTGGAATTTCTGCTCGGTTTCCAGCCCCAGCCAGCGCGCCTGGGCGCCGGTCGAAATGATGATTGAATCTGCCGTATAGGTGTCGCCGGAATCGCCCTTGCAGACAAACGGCCGCGCGCTGAAATCGACATCGGTGATCAGGTCGTTGATCATTCTGGTGCCGACATGCTCGGCCTGGGCGTGCATCTGTTCCATCAGCCAGGGGCCCTGGATAACGTCCGCAAAGCCCGGATAGTTTTCGACATCGGTTGTGATCGACATCTGACCGCCGAGTTCCATACCGGTGACGAGCATCGGCGACAGCGAAGCGCGTGCGGTATAGACGGCAGCCGTGTAGCCGGCAGGGCCGGAACCGATGATAAGGACTTTGACGCGATGATTTTCAGCCATGCCGTGCGTTCCTGATGCGTTGGGGATCAAGCAAGAATTATGAGGCTGATATTTAAGGTGCATACGCCGTTAAGGCAATGTGCTGCATCGATTGCAGGACGGAGCGCGCGTCCGCGGTGGGGCAGTGTCCTGACCCTGGGGGCGGATCAGGGGCTCTTGTCGTGCGTTTGTAATATGTAACAGGTGTCGATTTTCTTTACGGATTCGATCAGGGACAAGGCGTGTGTATAAATCTAACCTATTGATAACAAACAAATTATGAACTGTGGCACGCTTCTTGCATTAATACGAATAGACAGGTTTTTCTCTTAAAATCGGCGCGACGGCCCGACATAACTCACGACCCACCAGGTAGCAGTTTTCAGATGCGTTCCAGGCTTTTCAATCGTTTTTCCCTGATCATCGGCACTTTTGCCGTTATCGCGGCCGCCGTGACGGTGTTGCCTCTCCGTGGTGCGCTTGCCGGTCCGCTGGGCGATTTCAATGTCCTGACATTTGGCGATTTCTCTGCCCCGTCAAGCGACGTCGAAGGCAGGCTTTATGCGGGCGGAAACGTTTCGCTCAGCAGTTTCAGCGTCGGCGACAAGCTTCAGGGTGGCCTCGTCGGCGGTGATAGCCTGGTGGCCGGCGGCAACCTGTCCTTCACCTCGGGCGCGGTCTATCACGGCAATATCAAGGTTGGCGGCAGTGCAGCCGGGGTATCCAGTTCTGTCGCGTGGGGCACGATAAATGCCGGCTATACGCTGACCGACAATCTCGGTGCCGCGGGCTTGCCGGTGAATTTCGCCGCCGAACAGGCGCGGCTCACCGGTATCAGCGATTCGCTCGGTGCGCTCGGCGCTACGGGCACGAATAATTTCCAGTGGAGCCAGCTTTTCCTGACCGGCAGCGGCACCACCGATCGTCAGGTCTTCACCGTAAATGCCGCCGATCTCAGCGCTGCGACCAACGTGGTCGTTCAGGGTATCGCCGACGGTACGGAAGTCGTGATCAACGTCACCGGCGCGAATGCCTCCATGAGCGGCGGGCTCGATCAGTTCTTCGAACGTAACCGCGAAAACGTGTTGTTCAATTTTGTCGATGCGGAAACCCTCAACCTCGGCAGTATCGGTGTCCAGGGCAGCATTCTTGCCACCGGCGCCGATATCACCACGCAATGGGGTGTTGTCTGGGGGCAGGTGGTGGCTGAAAGCTGGGACGGGCCGATGCAGCTCAATCAGGTCTATTACAACGGCGACATTCCGACACCGCCCGGTCCGATATCTAGCACCGAAGTTTCAGAGCCGGGTATGATGGCGATCTTTGCGATTGGCCTTGCCGGTCTGGCATACACGCGCCGCCGTCGCGCCTAGAACCCGAACATGTGATCGAGGCTGAACCCGCCATCGGCGTGGATCAGCCCGTGATAGCCGAACAGGCGGCAGGTCGTGTCGCGGATAATGATATGGGCACCGTCGCCGGCTTTGGCGCGGGCGGCATCGTCGAACATTTCCGAATAGCGCCAGAAGCGCGACCCGCCGCAGGGGATTGCCAGCCGCGTCGTCGCGACCTCCGCACCGCTACCGTCATGCAGGCCGATATCTGTTTCTGACCTGGCGTGCCAGGGTGTGGATGCCGGGTAGATCAGGTGACACATCGAATCCAGTGCCCCGCCTTCCGGGTAGCCGTCCCCAAGATTACCGGCAAGCCGCAGGAACAGGCGTGTGCTCAGCCCCGGCGGGCGCGATGTATAGGATTGCGGCTCGTTTTTGTAGGTCAGCACGGAATTGAAGATATGCGCGCCGAAGCTGGTCTCGGCCGCATTGCCCGTTGCCTCGTTCTCATAGCGAAACAGCGCGTGCAGCCAGCCATCGGCATCGCCGCCGTCAGCGAAATCGTAAACCAGTTCCATATGGCCGAAACTGTCCATCGCCGACAGGGCATCCGTCATTTCGGTTTTCAGGTCCACCATCCGGACATGATCCCGCGGCAGGTTGCCAAGGGCGATACGGCCTGTTTCACGGCCTTCCGGGTCGATCGCCAGCAGGGCGACGGGCAGGTTTGTCTGGCAGGTCGACATCGGCGTCGGCAGTGCCACCGACTTCCAGATATCCATCGGCAGGATTGGCGCGGGCAGGATGTATCCTTTGCCCATCAGGGGGGCAAGTTCGGGAATGCCGGGATCGGCCTTCAGGTCGACGCGTTCGACATTCATGTGGGCCATCCGCCGGTCCTTCGCGGCGGTGGTGATTTCATAGCGCGGGCGGACGAAATGTTTGCCCGCGCGAAGCTCTATCTGTTGCGGCCAGGCGGCATCCGGCAGGACGTCGCTGACCCGAATGGCCACCGTGGCATAAGGCCCGACCGGCTGGTCGATGGTGGTCACCGTATCGTTGCCCATCAGGTTCACGCCGATCTCGCCCGCCGGGATCGTACAGGGATGCGAATTCTGGACCCAGAGGACCACGTCTTCGCCGCTGCGCGGCGCCGGCAATCCGCCATACAGGTCGGCCGGCCACGCATTTGCATCATGCGTGCAGGACAGGGCGTCGCCGTCAGCGCCATACAGATCGAGAGCATATTTGACGACATCGTGGCCGGTCGCGCCGATGGCATGGATAAACAGCTGGCCGGTAAAATCACCGAGCCCGAAGCGGGACCGCACGTCCCGGCTGTCGATGATGACCGATTGGGCGGCGCCGCTGACATCTTCAGTCCACTCGGCTAATACGCCGCCATTCTTGTCGATCAGCCGCAGCCAGAGGGTGATGTTCTTGGCCCCGTAGCGTGCCCAGTAATTGGCGGTGACGATGCGGGTATGATGCGCAGCGGTATCCCTGAAAAACGCGAAATTCGTGGCGAAATTCATCGGGTCGAGATAGGTCTTCCCGTTGCTCAGCATGGCCGTCGGCAGGCGCAGTGCATCCAGGCTGACAACCTCGGTCCCGGCGGGCAGCAGGTGGCGGACATGGTCGACCAGCTTGTCGGCATCGAACGCCATCACAAAGACGGTATCGAGTACAGCGCCGACGGCAAACCCCGGCAGGTCCGTTACCGGCTGGGCGCGATGGCCGAGAACGGTATCGCCGATCTGCTGAATATCCTGGACAAAGACGCCGCGCAGATCGATCCCGTCCAGCGGATAGAACGCGGCGAACCCTTCCGAGTAGCCGAGCGGATCGTAGATCGCCACACCGTTTGCGGCGCGCAGCTGTGACAGCAGACCCGTGGCAGCTTCGGCGGCAAGCGGATGGCTGACGGCCTTGTAATAGCTGTTGCCGCCGCTGCGGTTGTCGAATGTATCGATTTTCAGCGCCATGCGGGCGTTTTCATCCGGATTGTGTGTGGGAACTGGCGTTGTTCATTATGAGGGTGCGGGGGGCGAATCTCCATCGGCGGGTATCTACTTCCACAGCCGTTTGAAAAAGGCGGAGATCGCATGCCGGCGGCGTTCGCGCCGGGCGAACTTGTCACTGGTCACCCAGTTGAGCTGCAGCACCCGGCGCTGCCCTTCGAACGGCTTGTGACCATGGTACGACGTGTCGCTGCGCCGGAATGCCAGCAGGGTTCCTTCGGCAGGCGGAACTTCGGCGGCATAGTCTTCGAGATCCCTGTCCGAGCGCAGGACGCGCAGCCGGCCGCCGGATTCTTCCCAGTCGGGGTTCATATAGACCAGCACGGTGATGATCTTTTCGGTCGAATCCTGGTGAATGCGCCCGTCCTTGAGCTGGCAGCGACCGCGCACAGTGACCGTGGTCGGGCGGTCGGTCAGGTCGACATCGAACACTTTTTCGATCGCGGCGCGCATTTCAGGACCCTGCAATTCATCCAGCAGCGATGAAAACGCGTCCCCGTATGCCAGCGACTGATAGGGAAAACTGCCGGGCTGGTCGATTTCGGGATAGGTTTCGTGAATAGCGGGAAGCGCTGCTGCGCGCACAAAGCCGGGCACGATCACGTAATCATACGGATCGTGTCCGCACGGCGTGTTTGCGAGCGCGTCTGTATCGAGGGCGGTTGATTTGGAGGTTTGCTGATCCACGGACAAGATTTATCCCTCCGGTCGCGGTATTTCAATCAGGAACGTCGTTTCTTTCAGGAAGAAAGGCGTCAGGATGAAATTCGATGGACTATTTCCGCGGCGACTCGGGCTGTGTCGTCCGGCGCATCATAGGTCCATGTCTCCAGCGTGCCATCGAACGGCCGCGTGATGCCTGCCCTCCGAAGCGCTTCGTGGAACCGCGCGAATTTCGCTGACCCGCCATCGAGCTCGATTACGTGGACCGGTTTGCCGGTAGCGCAGGCTTCCGACACCATCGATACTGAATCTGCCGTGACCACGATGGCATCGGCGAGGCCGAGGAGGCCGAAATACGGGTTGTCCCCGCTGCCGTCCCAGAACCAGCAGGGCGTGTCCGACAGGGCCGCGCGAAGGTGTTTTTCGTTTTCCGCACCGGTCCGCCGGGATGCGGTGACGGCCAGACCTGCGCCGTGCTGCGTGCACAGGGTGCGCAGATTTGCAGCGAGCCGCCGGGTCACGGCCCCGGTCATCCGGTACTGCTTGTTCGATCCGCCGATCAGCACCGCGATCAGCGGGCGTGGCAGATGGGTGAGCAAGGGGCGGAATTTTTCTCCTTCGGCGCGGAGCTTTTCCGGTGTGACCCGGTGCAGCGCTCCGAAGGTTTCAAGCACGTTGTCGCCGGTCACACCGTCATGCTTTGGAATAGCGAGAAGATCGAACGCATCGCGCCGCCAGGCCGGGTTCTGTATCTGTACGCAGAACGTCGCATTGCCGCTCGCCCGTTTGATCGCCAGTGCGGGCGCCACGGTCTGGCGTCCGGTCGCGATCAGGATATCCGGCCAGGGCGGTGTCAGCCGGTTGCCGTCGGTATCGGGTGTCGACAAGGGCGACATCCAGAATTGGGGCGGCAGGGCGGACCACGGAAACCCGGGCGACAGACGTTTCACGACAGGCGTTTCGCCGCCAAGCGCCACAAGTGCTTCGGCCAGCCCGAGGCATTGGTTTTCCATACCCGGCTTACCGTCCGTCATGATCCAGACGGACTTTCCAGCGAGTTCGGCGGCCTTCGCGTTCACGGCTTAAACCCGGTCCTGATGACAGATGTTTGAAATATTATTATCATTCTTTAAAATATAATTTCGTGAATTGGCGGCTGATTGCGGGAATGCTGCACTATCCATGCTAAGAACCATGTTGAAGACCCGAGCTCGAAACTAACGGAAATTGCGGATATGGCCAGAATCAAACTCGATAAGATCGACCTCAAAATACTCCGCGATCTTCAGGATAACGGCCGGATGACGAATGTGGAGCTGGCGCATAACGCCGGGATTTCACCGCCGCCCTGTCTGCGCCGGGTCCGCGCGCTGGAGGAAACCGGCTGTATCCGGGGCTATCACGCCGATCTGGATGCCGAGGCGCTCGGTTTCGGCGTGACGGTTTTTGCCAATGTAGGGCTACACAGCCAGGCCGAGGCCGACCTGGTGGCGTTCGAAGAACGCGTCGCCGGATGGGACGAGGTTCGCGAATGTCACATGCTGGCGGGTGAAACGGATTTCCTGCTCAAGATCGTTGCGACCGACTGGGATGCCTATCAGAAATTCCTGACAGCCAACCTCACATCTGCACCGAATGTCAGTGTTGTAAAATCCGCCCTTGGTATCCGCACGTCGAAACGCGCCTTTGGTGTTCCGGTAAACGTGGAAGCGACAGAGTAGGGTGCGCTACCACGGGAAGACCGGACCCCGGCACAAGGCCGGGATAACAGGTTATGGGATGCTGGTCGGGTAATCAGTCAGGACGGTCTCGGCCTGCGGCACAAAAGCCTACTTGTACTTCACCGTCATGATTTCATAGGACTTGGTGCCACCCGGTGTGGTGACTTCCACTGAATCGCCGACTGTCTTGCCGATCATGGCGCGGGCCATCGGAGACGTGACCGATAGCAGACCTTCCTTGATATTGGCTTCATGTTCGCCGACGACCTGATAGGTACTTTTCTCGTCGGTGTCTTCATCTGCGACCTTTACGGTCGCGCCGAACTTGATGACCTTGCCCGTGATCGCGCTGACGTCGATGACCTCGGCGCGGCTGAGCAGGTCTTCGATAATGCCGACGCGGCCTTCGACGAAGGCCTGGCGTTCGCGTGCGGCATGGTATTCGGCGTTTTCCGACAGGTCGCCATGTTCACGGGCAACCGCGATCGCCTTGATGATATCAGGGCGTTCAATGGTTTTGAGGCGCTTAAGTTCCGCTTCCAGCGATTCATGTCCCTTGGCCGTCATCGGTGCTTTATCCATCGTCTCACTTCCTTCGCACAAAATGATCCCGCCCTGCAGTTAACAGGTAAAAGCCGTCCACAGTGCCGGGGTCAGGTTGTCGCTAGATTGGCCGCGTAAAATAAGACTGCAGCGGCGCAACTTCAAGTCCGCCGGCACGCATCGCAGAAATGGCTTCCACAGCGGCTTTGGCGCCTGCCACGGTAGTATAGTAAGGAATCTTCCGTACCAGCGCGGACCGGCGCAATGCATACGAATCGGCAATTGCCTTGGCACCTTCGGTGGTATTGAAGACCAGCTGGATGTCTCCACTGATGATCGAATCGACCACGTGGGGGCGTCCTTCGCGTACTTTTTTAACGGATTCCGTCGCGACACCGGCTGCATTCAGCACGTCGGCGGTGCCGGCTGTCGCCACGATGATGAAACCCATATCGCGCAGACGTCTGGAAACGTCGACCATTGCAGTCTTGTCCCGATCACGCACCGAGATGAACACCCTGCCTTCGACCGGCACAGAAGTGCCGCTGCCGAGCTGTGATTTGGCAAAGGCCCGGCCGAAATCCGCATCGATGCCCATGACTTCGCCGGTCGATTTCATTTCCGGGCCGAGGATGATATCGACGCCCGGGAATCGCGCGAACGGGAAGACGGCTTCTTTTACCGCAATATGTTTGCCGGTCATCGTGCTGGCATAGGTCTTCAGCAGGTCGGCGAGTTTTTCACCGGCCATGACCCGCGCGGCGACCTTGGCAATCGGCATGCCGGTTGCCTTGGCGACGAAGGGCACCGTCCGGCTGGCGCGGGGATTGACCTCCAGGATGTAGACCGTCTCACCCTTGATGGCGTATTGCACGTTCATGAGGCCGACCACGCCGAGCCCGCGTGCCAGGGCACCGGTCTGGCGGCGCAGTTCCTCGAGAATGGAATCGGGCAGCGAATAGGGCGGCAGCGAACAGGCGGAATCGCCCGAATGAATCCCGGCCTCCTCGATATGTTCCATGATCCCGGCGACGTGCACGTCGTCATCGACATCGCGGATCGCATCGACATCGACCTCGATCGCGTCCGACAGGTAGGAATCGATCAGTACCGGCGTTGTCCCGGAGACCTTCACGGCAGTCTGGATGTAGCGCGTCAGCCCGGCTTCGTCATGGACGATTTCCATTGCCCGCCCGCCAAGCACGTAAGACGGCCGGATCACGACGGGGTAGCCGATTTCAGTCGCGATGCGGACCGCTTCGTCGCCGCTGCGTGCGGTGCCGTTTGCAGGCTGCAGCAATTTAAGGTCCTGCAGCAGCAGCTGGAACCGTTCGCGGTCCTCGGCGAGATCGATGGCATCGGGTGATGTGCCGAAAATCGGCACGCCTGCGGCTTCGAGGTCGGCGGCAAGTTTCAGCGGCGTCTGGCCGCCATATTGGAGGATCAGCCCGACGACTTCGCCGTTCTCTTCTTCCTTGCGCACGATCTCGATCACGTCTTCTGCCGTCAGCGGCTCGAAATAGAGCCGGTCCGACGTGTCGTAATCGGTCGACACGGTTTCGGGGTTGCAGTTGACCATGATGGTCTCAAACCCGGCTTCTTCCAGTGCATAGACCGCGTGGACGCAGCAATAGTCGAACTCAATGCCCTGGCCGATCCGGTTCGGACCGCCGCCGAGAATGATCGCCTTGCGCCGGTCGGTCGGCTCGGCCTCGCATTCGGCGGGGGCGTAGCCGGCGTTCTCGTAGGTCGAATACATGTAAGGTGTTTCCGACGCGAATTCGGCAGCACAGGTATCGATGCGCTTGTAGACCGGACGAACCCCTTGTTCGTGCCGGAATGCCGTGACCTTCGCGGCGGTTGACCCTGCGAGTTCGGCAAGCCGTTCGTCGGAAAAGCCCATGGCTTTCAACTGGTGCAGGTCTTGCGCGGTGTCCGGGAGGCCGTTTTCCCGGATGCCGTTCTCGGCCTCGACGATGCCACGCAGCTGCGCGATGAACCATGGATCAAAGCCCGATGCCGTCTGGATCGCATCGGTGGAAAGGCCGTGGCGAATGGCCTGGGCAACGGTCAGGATGCGGTCGGGGGTCGGCAGGTTGAGCGCAGCGAGCACGGCGGATTCATCGATACCGCCGACAACGTCGTCGCCTTCTTCGGGTTCTATCCCGGGAATGATAACTTCGTTCAGCCCTGTCAGGCCGGTTTCCATCGACCGCAGCGCCTTTTGCAGCGATTCCTGGAACGTCCGGCCGATCGACATCGCTTCGCCGACCGATTTCATCTGCGTGTTGAGCAGCGCTTCGGTGCCGGGGAATTTCTCGAACGTGAAGCGCGGGATCTTGGTGACGATGTAATCGATCGTCGGCTCAAAGCTGGCGGGCGTTACACCCGTGATGTCGTTATCCAGCTCGTCCAGCGTGTAACCGACGG
>CAJQLI010000385.1 GCA_905479125.1 uncultured Alphaproteobacteria bacterium
GCAATGGAAGCAGCAAAGATTACCGGCGATCCGTCAAAAGTCGTCGCAGAACGTGCAGCCATTCGTGATACGCTCGGCACCCTGACATACGACAACCTGGTCATCGGAGACGGCATCTGCTTTGACAAGGTTGGCGACGCCCAGCTGCCCGGCTACATCCTGACCATGAAAGACAAGAAGTGGTCGATGCTCGAGGCCCATGCACCGCTTCCGTGCAAATAGTCATCGGAACAATTTCCGGGCGAAATTGAAAAGGCGGGGAATTTTCCCCGCCTTTTTTATTGCCGGTTTCACATCCGCAATCAGATACCAACGATCGTCGCTCCACCATTGGGTGAGATCACCTGCCCCGTCATGTAATCGGCTTCGCCAGAGGCGAGCCAGGCAACCGCCCAGGAAATATCGTCGAGCGTGCCTATCCGGCCCATCGGTATCTCCGATGCCAGTCCCTCGATACGCTCCTTGCCAATGGAGCCCAGTGTCATCCCGGTTTCTATGATGCCCGGCGCCACCGCATTAACGGCAATATTCCACGGGGCCAGTTCCCGCGCCCAGGACTTCACGAAACCCGACAACGCCGATTTGCAGGCCGCGTAATGCGACGCGAACGGCGCACCGCCCATCGCGAAATTTGAAGAGATATTGATGATCTTGCCGTAGCGGCGCTCCTTCATCCCGGGCACCACCGCCTGCGTGGCAAAGAACGACGCCTTCATATTGACCGCCACCATCGCATCGAAGGTCGCTTCGTCGATGTCCTCGATTGCGAGCCCCTGCCCGCCGATCCCCGCATTATTGACCAGTATATCGACCGGTCCCATCGTTGCCGCCGCATCCCGGATCGCTGCCTGGAAGGCGGGAATATCGGTTGCATCGACCGCAACCGCCAGGCCTTCTCCCCCGGCATTCGTGATTGTCGACACCACTTCTTCCGCGGCCACCCCATCACGATCAAGAACGATCACCTTCGCACCACGCTCGGCCAGCATCGTCGCATGACGCCCGCCCATGCCGCCGCCGCCGCCCGTAATCAGAGCTGTCCGGCCCGCGAGAGATCCATCGTTTGTGATTGTCATATTGAACTCCTTTACCGGCACTATGGCGTCTTTCCGGCAGCGATCAATACCATCCGCCGGTCTGTTGCATACGGGTTTGACATGGACAGGATCATGCCGTCTAACGATTGGAATGAAGCACATTTCGGCAACCCTCAGGGACATCATCCAGTGTCTCCCCACACTCGTGCTTGCTGCCGTCGGCGGATGGTTGTTTTCACTCGTCAACGCGCCACTTCCCTGGTTCTTCGGGTCCCTTTTTGCAATTGCCGGCATAAACCTTCTTGGCTGGAAAATCCGCGGCCCGCACGGATCCCGCCAGGCCGGCCAGATATTTATCGGCACAACGATCGGTCTTTATTTTACCCCGGTCGTTGCGGCGATCGTTGCATCCCACCTCCCATGGATGATCCTCGTCGCCGTTATTTCTATCGGCCTCGGCGGTCTCAGCGCGGTGGTCCTTGTGAAAATCGCGCGGGTGGACAGTGCAACGGCATTTTTCGGCAACGTTCCCGGCGGCATGGCAGAGATGCTCGCACTGGGTGACCGTTTTGGCGCCAAACCCGCCGCGCTGACACTGTCGCAGCTCACCCGTGTAACCATCGTTATCTTGTCAATTCCACCGGCCCTGGCATTTTTCGGTGAAACCGGAAAAGACATCTTCGTCCCGCTCGCCGCAGAGGTAGACGCTCCCTGGCTGCTTCTCCTCCTGGCCTGCTGCATTCTGTCATCCCTGACACTCAGCCGGTTGCGCGTGCCGAATTGCTGGATGCTGGGCGCGGCGGCATTTGCGAGCCTGCTGACGGTATTCGAAATCACATTATCGGCAATGCCGCGCGAATTGTTGAATGTCGCCCAGGTATTCATCGGAATTGCTCTTGGGCAGCGCTTCGACCGACCCTCCATGATCACCGCCCCCCGTGTGATTCTGGCATCTGCCATGACAACAGTCGTGATGATGGCAGTTGCCCTGGTGCTTGCCGGCCTTATCGCCGGCCAGACCGATATCCCCGTCACGGCGATGATCGCCGCGACCGCACCGGGTGGCCTTGCCGAAATGAGCCTCACGGCAGCCGTCCTGAACCTCGGTGTACCGCTGGTCACCGCCTATCACATCATCCGCATCATCATGATCACGGTCTTCACCCTGCCCGCTTATAAACTCGCCTGCCGGATGTTCCGGACGGACGGGAACCAACCGACATGACAGACGTCGCCATTCTTCGCTTCCTTCGCAAGGCCGGTCTGATCGGAGCGGATGATATGCCCGCGATGACGCCCCTTACCGGCGGGGTGTCATCCGATATTTGGAAAGTCGAAGCCGCGACCGGGACCATCTGCGTCAAGCAGGCCCTGGCGCAGTTAAAGACCGAAAAAGTCTGGCACGCGCCGGTCGAACGGAACGCCTTCGAAGCCGACTGGATAAGAACCGCAGCGGAGATCGCACCCAAAGCTGTCGCGCGGTTGCTCGCCGAAGACCGGCAAGCCGGCATGTTCGCCATGGAATATCTCGCCCCGGCAGACTACCCGGTGTGGAAGGAAC
>CAJQLI010000386.1 GCA_905479125.1 uncultured Alphaproteobacteria bacterium
CGATGCCCATCTCCATTACAGCCACGATGCGTGGGACGGCCTGCCGCCAATGGACGCGGTCGCGGTGCTGCGGCGCGCCGGCCTGGAGAAAGCCTTCGTTTCCAGTTCCAGCGACAAGGGCACGCAGATGCTCTATGCGGTGGCCCCCGACCTGATCGTGCCGGTCCTGCGCCCCTACCGGAAACGCGGCGAGCTGGGCACCTGGTTCAAGGACCCGACGGTGATCGAGCTGCTGGAAAGTCGCCTGAAAAAGGGCGGATATGCCGGGATCGGCGAATTTCATATCTTCGGCGAGGATGCCGATGGCGAGATATTCCGCAAGGTCGTGCAGCTCGCGAAAAAATACAAAGTCTTCCTGCACGCGCATTCCGATGCCGATGCGGTAGAGCGCATTTTCAGGCAATGGCCGGGCGCAACCGTGCTGTGGGCCCATTCCGGCTTTGCGGAACCCGATGGCATCCGCCCGATGCTGGCCAAGCATACGCGCCTGTGGTCGGATCTCGCGTTTCGCAGCAGCCACGGGTCAGGCGGCAAGGCCGACCCCGAATGGGCGAAACTGTTCGCCGAATTCCCGGATCGTTTCATGATCGGTACCGACACCTATACGCCGGAGCGCTGGTATTTCGTCGAGGAACACGCAAGCTGGAGCCGCTCTTGGCTTAATTCCCTGCCGCGAGACCTCGCCGAACGGATCGCCTGGAAGAATGCCACCACGCTGGCAAACTGGGCCCTGCAGATAAAGGACTGACGATGCGTCATTTTTTACCCGGCACCCTTCTCTGTGCGTCCTTGATCGCCGCCGGGCCGGCCCTCGCCGATCATTGCCCAAGCGACACCTTGTCCAAACTGCCCGAACAGTTGAAAGACGGCGGCACGGCCATTGCCTATCAAACGAACCCCGCAAAAATCGAAGTCGGCAAGCCAAGTATTGAAGTGGTCGCCTGCGTCGATGGCGACAAACACATGGCGCCGTCGCGAATCCGCGTCGATGCCGGTATGCCGATGCACGGCCATGGCATGAACTACACACCGAGCGAGCGTAAAATCAGCCCCGGTCATTCGTCTTTCGACGGCATGGTGTTTCACATGCCCGGCCACTGGCAAATCACGTTCGATGTCTATGAAGGCGACACACGCCAGCGCCTGACCCGGAAAGTTTCCCTCAAACGATGACGCTTCGACGGACCGCCTGCGCTGCCCTGTTGGCCGGTGCCACCCTGCTTGTGACAGGCGCCGCGCATTCGACAGAAATCTTCGACGAAGACGAGGTCGCCCTTATCCTGTCTCATGGCCCGTGGCCGGTAAAAACCGACCCCGATCCCAGCAACCGGATGTCCGGCAAACCGGCCGCCATCGCCTATGGGAAAATCCTGTTCGAAAGTAACGACCTGTCGATCGACCGCCAGCGGAGCTGCGCGACCTGTCACCAGGAAGCGCTGGGCTTCGGGGACGGCATCGCGCGCGGCTTCGGGATCGCCCGGGTCGACCGCAACACCCCGCCGCTGTTCAACATGCGCCTCAACCGCTGGTTCGGCTGGGACGGCAAATCGGACAATCTGTGGGCACAGAGCATCGCGCCGATCCTGGATGCCCGCGAACTCGGCATGACGCCCGAAATCCTGAAGGCCCGCCTGGTGGAAACGCCGAATCTGGCAGACGGGTACCGCGACGTCTTTGGCGCACCCCTCGCAACCCATGACGCAGAAACCGCCATGGTCAATGTCGCCAAGGCCCTCGCCGCCTTTCAGGAAACCATTGTTTCCGGCAAATCATCCTTCGACCGGTTCCGCGATGCGCTCGCGGCCGAAGACAAAGCAGGCATCGATGCCTATCCCGATCCGGCCAAGCGCGGTCTGAAACTGTTCGTCGGCAAGGGACGCTGCGATCTCTGTCATTTCGGCGCCAATTTCACCAATGGTGAATTCCATGATATCGGCATGCCCCATTTTCCCGCACCGGGCCGCGTCGACAAGGGCCGCTATGGCGGTATCCAGCACTTGCGCAAAAGCCGGTTCAACCTGCTCGGCCCGTTCAACGACGACGGCTTGCGCGCCACGGCGGGCTTTACCCGCCACGTCCGGCTGACCCCGAAGAACTGGGGTGAATTCCGCGTACCTTCCTTGCGCAACGCCGCCCTCACCGCGCCCTACATGCATGACGGCAGCAAGGACACCCTGGCAGACGTGGTGAACCACTATTCCGAGATCCCCGAAGAACGCCTGCACCAGGACGGCGAAAAACTGCTGCGCCCGCTGCACCTGTCGGACGCGGAAAAGGCGGACCTCGTGGCGTTTCTGCGGACGCTGTAGGCCCCGTCCGGTTCGGCCGGTGGCCTGTCTTTGCCCCCGGTGTTAAAAAGAACGCATAAACAGGGAGACGCCGGATATGGGCACAGCAAAAAATATTCTCTTCATCATGTGCGACCAGCTGCGCTGGGATTACCTGTCCTGCAACGGACACCCGCATCTGGAAACGCCGCATATCGACGGGCTTGCCGCGAAGGGCGTGAACTTCACCCGTGCCTTCGTGCAGTCGCCGCTCTGCGGGCCCTCGCGCATGTCCTACCTGACCGGGCGCTACGTCCACAGCCACGGGGCGACCTGGAACGGCGTGCCGCTCTCGGTCGGCCAGCGCAATATCGGTGATTTCATCCGCCCCCACGGCCTGCGCTGCGCGCTCGTCGGCAAAACCCATATGGAGCCGGACGCCGAAGGCATGGCGCGGCTCGGTGTCGACAAGGTCTCCGAGCTCGGCGTGCTGACATCCGAATGCGGGCTGGAGCCGGTGGAACGCGATGACGGGCTGTGGCCCGACAAGCTGGTCGATCCGAACTACGCCTATAACCGGTACCTGAAATCGAAGGGCTATGACGGCGACAATCCGTGGCATGACTGGGCCAATGCCGCCGAAGGCCCCAACGGCGAAATCCTGTCGGGCTGGTATCTCGGCAATAACCACCTTCCCGCCCGCGTCCGGGAAGAGGATTCCGAAACGCCCTACATGACCGGCCGGGCGATTGAATTCATGGAAGAACAGGGTGATAAACCGTTCCTGTTGCACCTGTCCTATATCAAGCCGCACTGGCCCTATATCGTGCCGGCGCCCTATCACAACATATACGGCCATAACCAGATCGTCCCGCCGGTGCGGTCGGATGCCGAGCGCGCCCATCCGCACCCCGTGATCGCGGCGCATATGCAGCACCCCGAAAGCCAGAACTTTTCCATGGACGACGTGCGTGACAACGTGCTGCCCGCCTATATGGGCCTGATCAAGCAGATCGACGACCAGATGGGCCGGCTGTTCGCCTGGATGGAAGAGGCCGGCCGGATGGACGACACCATGATCGTGTTCACGTCGGATCACGGCGATTATCTCGGCGATCACTGGCTCGGCGAAAAGGAAATGCTGCACGAATGCTCCGTGCGCGTGCCGATGATCATCTACGATCCGGATTCCGCCGCAGATGGCACCCGCGGCACCACCAGCGAAACGCTCGTCGAATCCCTCGACATGATCCCGACTTTCCTGGATACGCTGGGCGGGCTGAACGATCTGGAACACGTGCTTGAAGGCAAGTCGCTTGTGCCAACACTGCATGGCACGCAGGACGGAAGCTTACGCGATGCGGTGTTTGCCGAGATCGATTATTCGTTCAAACCGGCACGTGTTTACGCGGAAAAAGAACCGGCCGACGCGAGGGGCTTCATGATCCGCACGGCGCGCTGGAAATACCTGTTATGGGAAGGTTATCCGTCCCAGCTATTCGATCTCGACGCCGACCCGGACGAGCTGAACGACCTCGGCGCCACGCCGGAACATGCGGCGCTGCAGGCAGAACTGCATGAACGCCTGTTCCACTGGCTGCGCACGCGATCGACCCGGATCACGATCTCGGAACAGGCGGTGCGCAACCGCACCGGCGGCGCGCCCAAGCAGGGGATCATCATCGGAGAATGGACCGAAGCCGAGACCATCAAGGGCGACCCGGAGTCTGATTACTGGATGAAGTGACGCGGCCGTAGACAGAAAATAAGCCGCGTCATCCCGGGCGTGTCCGCTTCTCGGCGTCAGCAGGGGCTCGGATCCTGATGCAAACACCGCTCTGGATCCCGGCACAGGGCCGGGATGACCATAGAGTCTGGACATACCGATCCTGAAACCCCTGCGGCCCTGACGTTTTTCCCGCTATCGGCCCCAGTCAAAAATTGTCATCCCGGGCTTGTCCCGGGATCCAGAAATTGTGTCAGACCAAAGGCTGGACCCCGGCACGAGGCCGGGGTCACACCTGTTTGGTAAAGAAACCGCCCCTAAACCCCCGCCGCCTTGCCGTCGGCCCGCGGGTCGGACCCGCCTTCCATGACGCCGTCGGCACGTATCGACACCCCGCCCGCATGGCCCATCAGGTCCGAGAACGGCGCAATCACCTCTGTATCGTGACCGGCGGCAGCCAGATCCGCCACCAGTGCCGGGTCGAACCGTGATTCCAGCTTCAGGTTGGTGCCGGTATCGCCCCAGGTCCGCCCGAGCAGGAAACGCGGCGCGGTGATCGCCTGCTGGATCGACTGGCCGAAATTCACATGCCGCGTATAGACCATCGCCTGTGTCTGCGGCTGGCCTTCGCCGCCCATTGTGCCGTAGGACAGGATTTTACCGTCCGTCAGCTCGGCCATGGCCGGGTTCAGCGTGTGGAACGGGCGGCGGCCGGGGGCGAGACGGTTCACGTCACCGTCGCGCAGCGAGAAGCTCGATCCCCGGTTCTGCCACAGGATGCCGGTATCTTCGAGCACGATGCCCGACCCGAATTCCCAGTAAATGCTCTGAATGAACGACACCGCGTTGCCCGCATCGTCGATTGCCCCCATCCAGATGGTATCGCCGTCCTTCGCCGGGACCGGCCAGGGCAGCGCCGTTTCGGGATCGATCCGGGCGGCCCGGGCATCGAGATCGGCGGGTTTCAGGAAATCCGCCGGGTCGACATCCATCGCCGCCGGGTCCTGGACATGGGCATTGCGGATGATAAAGGCCTGCTTGATGGCCTCGACCAGCCCGTGAATATGGGCGAAACCCTCGGCGTCTTTCACGCCCAGCCGGTCGAACAGACCGAGGATCATCAACGAGGACAGCCCTTGCGTCGGTGGCGGCATGTTCCAGACCGTGCCGGTCGAGAGTTGCACCGAGAGCGGCGCACATGTCAGCGCTTTATGGGCGGCCAGGTCATCCGCCGATACGGGTGACCCGGCGCGCGCCAGATCGGCGGCAATATCCTGCGCGAGCGCCCCGGTATAGAACGAACCGAACCCGTCCGCGGCCAGCCTGCGCAATGTTGCACCGAGCCGCTCCTGGCGGAAAAGATCGCCTTCTTCAGGCACTATACCGTTCAGCAGGAAGGCCTCGTCGTACCCCGGCAATCCCTTCAATTCAGCCAGTTTGGCGGTTGTGGTCCGCGACTGGTTTCCGGTGGCCGGAAACCCCTTCTCGGCATGGTGGATCGCCGCTTCGAGCAGGCGTTCGCGGGACATTTCGCCGCCGAGCGATGCCGCAACCGCCAGCGCGGCCTGCCAGCCGGACAGGGTGCCTGCAACGGTATTGGCGGCCAGCGGACCCCGGCTGGGAATGGCGTCGAACCCGGCATCCCGGTACAACGCATCGGTCGCCTTTGCCGCCACCGCCCCGCAGGCATCGATGCCGATGGGGTCCTTCCCGGCAGGCTTGATGATCCAGAAGCTGTCACCACCCAGAGCGTTCATATGCGGATAGACCACGGGGATGGCGGCGGCCATGGCGATCATCGCCTCGACCGCATTCCCGCCGTCCCGCAGCACATCCTGCCCGGCATCCGCCGCCAGATGATGCGGCGCGGTGACGATACCGCCCGTGGCGAAGACAGAATTAAGCAACACGGCTCTCCTGGCCCGCCGCCAGATGAATCTCCGCCACCGGATGGTGCCCGACTTCGAAAACCGGGTGACGCAGGAACAGCTCCGGGTCATGGCCCGGCACGACACGGTCTGTCTCGTCGCCAACGGCCGCGCGGATAGCGCGGTAGACCTTGATCAGGTTCCAGGTATTGCCCTGCACATAAGCCGGCGGCCACATGTTTTCGATATTCTCGTACCAGTAGACACAGTCTCCGGCGACGACATAGGGCCCGTCCGGGGTCTGTACCTCTACCCACTGGCACCCGAAGGTGTGGGATTCGAACGCGAGACGACACCAGACCCCCGGCGCAAACTCGGTGTCGCCGTCCAGCAGGTTGACCCGGCCGGCCGCGATCAGCGCATCGACCGTATCAAGGTCCTTTTTCTGCATCGATGAGAGCGGCCACATTTTCGTATCGCTGCCGAGATCGCCCGGCATCTCATAGACCTCTTTCCAGCCGTCATATTCGGCGCGCTGGACGTGGAACGTGGCGTTGGGAAACCGGTCCAGGTTGCCGGCATGGTCGAAATGCAGGTGGGTCAGGATGACGTCTTCGATGTCTTCCGGTGCAAACCCCACCTTGGCGAGGATGGTGTCGGGATGTTCGACGTTCTCATATGTCTTGCCGCTGGGTGACCAGTCACCCTTCATGCCGGTATCGATCAGGATGGGTTTTTCCTGCCCCGCCTCGCCGCCATGGATAAGCGAATAGACCATCGGGTTACGGATACGGCCTTTGTTGGAATTGACCAGCGTGCCGCCAAAGAAATCCCGCGGCATGTCTGACCGCGCGTAGCGGAATGCCCAGATAGACCAGTCAGCAGTCATTTTTTTATACTCCAATCTCGGCGCCGGCCCTCTGTCCCTCCCGGCCACCCACGGGATGATCCTTATGGGTGGCCGGGAGGGACAGAGGGCTGGAGCGTCGTCACAAATTAGGGAACAATTATCACGGAGCCCGTTGTCTTGCGTGCAACCATATCTTCCTGTGCCTGGACAATATCGTCCAGCGGGTATTCGCGGCTGATTGAAATATCGAGGATACCCTCCGCGATCGCCTCGAACACATCCGCTGCCATTGCCCGTTTGGCCTCGGGCGAGGACATGAAGTGGGGCAACGACACCTTGGCAAAGAACAGCGATTTCGCATTGAGCTGCATCGGGTCGATGGGGTCCATCAGGCCGGACATATGACCATAATTGATCAGGTAGCCCGTCGGGCGCAATGCGGCGACATTGGCGTCCCAGACATCCTTGCCGATGGCGTCATAGACCACGTTCACCCCGGCACCGCCGGTGAATTCTTCCACCCGCGCGGCGATATCCTCTGTGCGTGAATTGATGACATGGTCGCAGCCGCTGGCCTCGGCGATTGAGAACTTGTCGTCGCTGCCGACCGTGCCGATCACGGTCGCCCCCAGCGCCTTTGCCCACTGGCAGAGCAGCGTGCCCATGCCGCCCGCCGCGGTGTGTACAAGCACCGTGTCGCCCGCCTTCACGCGGTAGCTCTGGCGCAGCAGGTACTGGGCGGTCATGCAGCGCAGGAACGTGCCGGCGATATTCTTTGGCTCGATTCCGGCGGGCACCGGTATCAGCGACTCGACGGCTATAATGCGCTTCTCGGCATAGGCGCCCAGCGCAAACAGGTAGCACGCCGCGTCGCCCGGCTTGAAAGCGGTCACGCCGGGGCCGACAGCCTCGACAATGCCTGCGCCATCGAGGCCGACCACGGCGGGCAGTTCGGGTTTGAGGAAATACTTGCCTTCGCGCAGCATGGTATCGGCGAAATGCAGCGCCATGCCTTTCTGGTCGAGCAGGACTTCGCCGGGGCCAGGTGCACCGATCTCGTCATTCTCGATGCTGAGCACGTCAGTGCCGCCATAGGCGTGAATGCGAACAACCTTGGTCATGATAATTCCCTTTAAAGTACGGTTACATCGTCGGGCAGCTGGCCGAAAGACTGTTGGCAAGCGGCGCGCGCCTCCATCTCGGCAGAATTGGCGTCATCATGGGCACCGCCCATCTGTTTTCGCTCACCGTCCTGCCAGATCGACCACAGCCAGTCGACGGAGCCGTCCCGCTGCGACCAGCGCTCTACGATAATCTGGATCATGCTGTGCTTATGCGGAGCGAAACGGCATGAGTCAAACCGGCGGGACTCACCGGTGATCGATCAGATGAATAAACGAGCCGAAGACGTTGCCGGACTGCAGCCCCGCAGGTCCGAGATCATTCCCCGCCGCATCAGAGAGATCAAACAACGGCCGGGCATCGCCGAGGCCCACGGTGCTGGCATAGTGGAATTCATGCGCGCCGTAGACGGTCGCCGCGGGACCCAGCGGCGTTTGTGCCGACAGCACTGCATTCCGGTAGCCGAGGTGCAGTTTGCGCTGCGCAAAGCTGGTTTCGACCGGCAGCAACCCGGCCATCCGGTGCGCCTGTCCATCGGCATCGGTGAGGGTTTCTCCAAGGATCATGTAACCGCCGCATTCGCCATAGATTGCCGCACCCCGCGCCGCCGCATCGCGCAGGCCGGTGAGGAAACCGGCATTGGCGGCCAGTTTTGCGGTCTGCAGTTCCGGGTATCCGCCGGGCAGATAGACCGCATCGCTTGCCGGGTCCGGCGCATCGTCCGCGAGTGGCGAAAACAGCATGATTTCCGACCCTGCCGCGCGCCAGCCATCGAGGACATGCGGATAGGCAAAACGGAACGCATCGTCTGACGCAACCGCGATACGCTGACCCAGCGGCGGTATCGGCAGTGACAGTGGTGGCAACTCGGGCGGCGGCGCATTCTCTCCGTCGCTTTCGCGCAGGATGGATTTCAACGCCTCCATATCAAGATGACGTTCAACAAGATCAGCGGCCGACTCCAGGAACACCTCCAGCGTCGCCATCTCGCTTGCCTGGACCAGGCCGAGATGACGATCCGGCACGCTGATATCGGGGGACCGGGGTATACAGCCCAGTACCGGTATCCCGAGCGGTGCTGCCGCATCGCACAGCATCCGGGCATGGCGGTCGCTGCCGACCCGGTTAAAGATCACACCGGAAACCGTCACATCGTCGCGGAAGGTGGCAAACCCGTGCACGGTTGCCGCCGCGCTCTGCGCCTGCGCGCCCGCATCCACCACCAGGATCACCGGCAGGCCGAGTATCGCCGCCGTATCCGCGCTCGACCCCGTCGACGTTCCGGGGGGGGATTGCGCGCCGTCAAACAGGCCCATGACGCCTTCGCCAATGACGATATCTGCATTTCCGATCACCTGTGCAAACAGAGAGGAGATCGTTTCAGCCCGCATCGCCCAGCTGTCGATATTCAGGCACGGCCTGCCGCTGGCCGCCGCGTGAAAGCCGGGATCAATATAATCCGGCCCCACCTTGAAGGATAAAACCGCAACGGTGCTTCGGGCAAAATGGCGCAACAGGCCGAGGGTAATGGTGGTCTTGCCGCTGCCCGAGGACGGCGCGGCGATTATCGCCCCCGCAGCGCCGGACATCGCGTTTAACCGACGTCGCGCGTGCGGCGCGTGCCCAGGGGGTCGGCGTCGAGAATTCTGCCGG
>CAJQLI010000387.1 GCA_905479125.1 uncultured Alphaproteobacteria bacterium
AGATGCTGACCGTTCTCGACGAGTATACCCGCCAGGCCCTGGCTGTGGCTGTTCGCACCAGAATGGGTGCCGAGGATGTACTGGAAGCTCTGTACCCGCTGCTCCTGCGCCACGGCGCCCCGGAATACATCCGATCGGACAACGGCCCAGAGTTCGTCGCCGAAGCAATGCAGGACTGGTTGGCAAGGGTCGGCATCAAACCTATCCGGATCTATCCCGGGTCACCCTGGGAGAACGGATACAACGAACGATTTAACGGAACTCTGCGCCGCGAGGTGCTCAACGCCGAATGGTTCACCACAACAAAGCAGGCTCAGATCGTCATCAACCAATGGCTCAGACAGTACAATCACATCCGCCCACACCAGGCCCTCAACATGCGCCCTCCTGTTCCAGAAACTCTAATCAGGAATGGCACAGAACTTGGGGGATAGACACATGTGCGGCAACGCGCGATCATCCGCAAAGCGACCGCGTCCCCGCAGCAGGCGGGGGTCTTCCGACCGCGGCACCGATTGTCCGAGTGCGTATTGTCCCATTATCTATTCCCGTGTTGACGGTTTCAGGCGTCCGCTTCCTGCACGTATTGCGGATCGACGTAGCGTTGGCTGGCGGTGCGGATGTGGTCGATGATGTCGTTATCGAAGCGGCCCTGCGGTTCGGGGTCTGCATCCCAGTGCCCGTGTTCGTCGACGCCGCGGACCAGGCAGGCCGTGCGCCGTCCGATCGTCGATTTCACATGGGTGGGAATGAAAAACACGCCGAGGCCGATCCGATCGCCATCGGTGTCGTTCGCGTCGGAACCATGGACGATCCGTTCATGGTGGCAGGAAAACTGCCCCGCCTTCAGCGCCATGTAGTCGAAATTACTGTCGTCGATTTCGTTAATCGCCTGGCCGCGGGCAAGCAGGTTTTTCTCATGGAACGTTTCTTCGTGGCCGTAGGTCTTGCCGCGATGCGATCCCGGAATAACCTTCATGCAGCCCATATCCGGCGTCGCATCGGTCAGCGCCAGCCAGACGGTCACCAGTTCATGCGGGTCGAGGCCGAAATAAGCGGAATCCTGATGCCAGGAAACATAGGTGCCATCGCGGCTTTTCTTGATCCAGAAGCGCGATGCGAAGGCCATTATATTCGGCCCTATCAGGTCTTCGACGACGTCGAGAATCCGGTCGTCAAACGTGATGTCATAGGACCGCCGGAAACAAAGATGGCCCTTCATGTTCAGGTCTCCCGCCGACATACCCTGCGCCGCCGCGAACGCATCGAGATCGTCGCGCATTGCCGCAGCCGTCACGGGGTCTATCCCGTCCAGCGGCGCCAGATATCCGTTATCTCGGTAGAACTGTAACTGGTCTTCGGTCAGTACCTTTGGCATCCCGCTGTCCTTCTTTCCGGAGACTTCCCTGAGCGAGAAGTTTAGGACAGGCACACGGCGGAGAGCAACGGGTGGAGATCGACGCGCAGAAGCGGGCGGAAGGCGGAGCCCGTACCTAGTGCGCTTTCTCCTTGGCGGGCGGCAATTCGCCCGGCGGGGGGTAGCGCACGGCCGTGCGGGAATCGACCTCGACCTCGACATCGATCAAAACGTCGCCGGTGAATTCAAGTGTCACCGGCAAGACATCGCCGCGTTTGATATCCTCTTTCAGATCCCGCAGCTCGATCCCGACCACGCCCGGCTCGAAAGTATATTTTTCCTTGGGCTCGACGGGAACCGGCCCGACCATTTCGGTGCGCAGATACGCGCCGAGCATCGAGAATTTCACCAGCTGGCTGAACGTCGCGACGTCTGCGGCACCGCCGCGCAGAACGGCAGGCACATCGCCCTTGTTTTCGATGGTCAGGAAAATATGGGTCTTTTCGCCCTTGCGCGCGGCACGGGCCCAGAGACCACCCACGTGGATGTCCTCTACCTTGGCCGGTGGCAATTCCGGGGCTTTTTCCTTCTTGGCGGGCTTGCCGGCGGCAAAGGCACCGGACGCACTGAACGCCAGAAAAGCGATTGTTCCAATAGTTAACGCGGATTTACGAAGCTGCACGCTGACGCCTCCCGAGAAGTCTACAGGGAGTTGTTTTGCCACAAATCGGTTTACAGGTGCCTAATCTGGCGTCGGATTACCCAAAAAACATCAATACAGGGACAATACTTCCCCCGTACTGGGAAGATCCGCTACCGGCAAAACCCGCCGTTTTCAGGCAATCGCGGCGGCGCTTCAGCTTCCGGGGACCATTCCCGCCGGCAGGGCCGACACGTGGTCAAAGATATCGCGCGGCCGGGTAAACCAGATACGATCCGCGTCCGGATGGTTGACGATATGGGTCAGGATATCGCGCAGTCCCGCCAGCCTGTATGGCTGCCCGACGACGAACGTATGCAGCGCCAGACTGAAGACCAGCGGCTGGTTCTGCGACTGGCGCATCTGTTCGTCAAAATGGGCGGTGACCATTTGGGTGAAATCATCAGCCGTGTGACGGCGTGATAACTGGGCCGGGGAATCGTTGATCTCGATATGATACGGGATGGACAGCAACCGACCCGACCGGGTGCGCATCCAGAACGGCTGATCATCGGCCGACCAGTCCATGATGTAGCGATAGCCGTTCTCGGCCAGCAGATCCGGCGTGTAAGCGCTTTCCGATATCCACGGCCCCATCCAGCCTCCGGGTCCGTTGCCCTCATGATCACGGAAGGCGCCTGTGGCGGCGGCGATCAGCTTGCCCTCCTCGGCTTCCGAATAAGCACCCTGTTCTTCGGAATTGGTCACGCCATGGCCAACGAACTCGTCGCCGCGGTCGCGAATTTTCGCGGGTATCTGCGGCGCATAGTCATAGATCGACGTGTTCATCAGGTGACACATCGGGAGGCCAAGCGAATCGAAAAGGTCGAACACACGCCAGATTCCGACCCGCAGACCATAGTCCCGCCACGAGAAATTCCGCACGTCGGGCTGGGTGCCGGGGTTGGTCGGTGTGTGACCAAGCCCCTCGCCGAAACTGAAATGTTCAATATTGAGACCGAAATAAACGGCAAGGCGCTTGCCATCGGGCCAGTCGTAATCCGCCCGTTCGGTAATCGGCGAATAGTCGTATCGGTTATGTTTTTTCAGTTCCACGTCGCATGTCCCGGCGGTTTCAATTATCTGCCCGATTGTCTCACCCGGAAGCATCGCGGATCAAGAGACCCCCCATGCGTTTTCGCCCCTTGAACTCCGTCGGTCGAGATGGGACATTTGGCGATCTTAACAAGACTTCAAAACAGATAAACAGGAGGGGCCGTGAAGGCGCCAAAGTTTTCATACACACGAGCGACCAGCGTGGAACACGCTCTGGAACTGCTCGACAAGCACGGTGATGAAGGACGTATCCTCGCCGGTGGTCAAAGCCTTATGCCGACGCTGAACATGCGTTTGTCCCAGCCGGAAATGCTGATCGACATTAACGGGCTCAACGATCTGAAAGGCATCTCGCTCGACGGCGACACGGTGTGCATCGGCGCACTGACCCGCCATGTCGAGGTGATGAACTCGGATATCGTGACCGAGCACCTGCCGCTGATCGCCGAAGCGATGCCGCATGTCGCCCATGTCGCGATCCGCAACCGGGGCACCATCGGCGGCAGCGTTGCCCTGGCAGATCCGGCGGCAGAGATGCCCGCCTGTATTCTTGCCCTCGGCGCGACGCTTGTCGTGCAGGGCTCCGCCGGCAAGCGCGAAATCCCGGCGGAAGAATTCTTCCACGGGCTTTATGAAACCGCGCGGGCGGAGAACGAGCTTCTCGTCCAGATTCGCATACCGTCGCAAAAGGCGGACAAGGTTTCGGTATTCCTCGAACTCGCGCGCCGTCATGGCGATTTCGCAATCGCCGGTATCGCCGCCTATGGCAGTGTCTCGGGCGACACCGTCAACGACATGCGGCTGGTGTATTTCGCCAGCGAGGACAAGCCGACCATCGGCACGAATGCCATCGCGGCGCTCAACGGCAAGACCTGGTCGGACGAGACCAAGGAGGCCGTGAATACCGCCCTTGAAGGCGACCTCGAACCGATGACGAACCTGCATGGCAGTGCTGCCATGAAACTGCACCTGCAGAAAGTGTTGACCGGGCGCGCCATGGATGCCGCGGTTGCCCGCGCCGGAGGTGCCGCATGAGCGAGGAAATGGTCACCGTCAACATGACGGTAAACGGCGAGAACGTGACGAAGACAATCCCGGTGCGCACGCATCTCGTGGATTTCGTCCGGACCGAGCTTGGCTTCACCGGATCGCATCTCGGCTGCGAACACGGCGTCTGCGGCGCCTGTTCCGTGCGCGTCAACGGCGATGTCGTCCGCGGCTGCCTGATGCTGGCAGCTCAGGCCGATGGAGCCGAGGTCGTCACCATCGAAGGATTGACGGATACCGGCGAAATTTCCGACCTGCAGGACAAGTTCGTTGAACGCAATGCCCTGCAATGCGGGTTCTGCACGCCGGGCATGCTG
>CAJQLI010000388.1 GCA_905479125.1 uncultured Alphaproteobacteria bacterium
GAAAGCAAAAGCCTTCACGCAGTTACCTACGCAGCCAGGTCCGTATCTGGATGTCACATAAGGTGCGACAAACTGCCCCCCCCGCATCTAACATAAAATCAACTGTTTTCTATCGGTAAAAGCTGATCGAAGAGACCATGACATCTGCCGAAAACGCCCGCCCGATCGCGACCAATCCAAGACGGCTCAATCGCCTTACATCCAGCGGCGTATCAAGCCGGTACGGCGCAAAGCCGTCAAAGGGCAGATCTATCGTTTGCCACTCGTCTCCCGCTGTGAACTCAGCCCTGTAGGATTGCCAGGGTCGCGTATTGTCGGGTGTGCGAAGGTGAAGCGAATACTTTTCGCCGTTGCCACGCACCATCAGGCGAATACCGCGATAGGCCGACGCATCCAGTGTTCGGCCCCCGGATGACAGATCCAGTGCCGCCTGGATAAAGCCTCCATTATTCTCAAGCCGGACATCCCCCTGGAGATGCAGGCTCGGTCGATCACCCTCAACAGACCGACTGACGGATTCCTGGGAAACACCGCCCATGACCCGGTCGCTCACGCCGCGCCACTCGGTGCCAAGCGCCGATACAAGGTCTGTCCTCGAGAAATCGTCAATCAACATCGTCTTGTCCTGTGAGTCTGCAATGGCCCGCGTTGGCGGGATGAGCGCAACGCATATCAGAACCGGCAGGGCGGCCATCAAGGCACGCATGTGTCCGATAAACGTATGCCGGCATCTGATCCTCTGAACCATCGAATGTCGCCTGTTTTGTGTGACAGAGTTCTCGCCTGTCATGATTCCTACGATCCGGCTGCGCTCCCGGATCAGATGATGCGCCGGATGATGCGCTTGCCCAAACACGACCGACCCGATAGCGTCTTTTCGCAAACAAGAGGAGACGGCTATGGCAACCCAGATGAAATCTGACGATATCGGCCGCGCCAATGGCGACCTGGTTGAACTGATCGGCGTCAAAGACCGCGTTTCGCCGGAAGAATGGGAAGTCCGCGTCAATCTTGCGGCGTGTTACCGGCTGGTGTTCCACTACGGCTGGCATCATCTCAATCTCAACCACATATCAGCGCGTGTGCCCGGCAGGGACGACCAGATCCTGATCAATCCCTACGGGCCGATGTTTAACGAGATTACGGCCTCGAACCTGGTCAAGATTGACCTCGATGGTAACGTGCTGGACGATACCCCCTATGGCATCAACGCCGCCGGGTACACAATCCACAGCGCGATCCATGCCGCCCGCCATGACGTCGACTGCGTCCTCCACACCCATACCGAACCCGGCCTCGCCGTCTCCTCGCTCAAATGCGGCTTGCTGCCGATCAACCAGGATGCGGTGCGGTTCTATAACCGGATCGGCTATCACGACTATGAAGGCGTGTCGCTTGAACTTGGCGAGCGTGAGCGCCTTGTCGCAAGCATCGGCGATCACCGCGCGCTGATCCTGCGCAATCACGGCCTGCTGACCGCCGGGCGGTCCATCGCCGAAGCCTTTGCGCTGATGTATCACCTCGAAAAAGCCTGCGTCGCCCAGATAATGGCCAACGCGCGCAGCGCCGACGATCCGCATATCATCATGCCGTCGCCGGAGCTTTGCGAACATTCAGCCCAGCAGGCATGGAGCATCAATAACAATTCCGAAGACGTCCGCTGGCCGGCACTCGTCCGCTGGATGGATCGGGAATCTCCGGGTTTCAGGAACTAGGGCCCGTGGGTCGTATCTCCCGATGATCAGTTTCAAAGCCGCTGTACTCGATACCTGCACAACGGATCGGCCTTTTTCCGACAGCCAGCCGCTAGTGCTGGAAACCATCCATGCGGACGGCCCGATGGGACATGAAGTACTGGTACGGATAGACGCGGCGAGTCTCTGCCGGTCTGATCTTTCCGTCATCACCGGGGTACGCCCTTGGCCGATGCCGATTGTCCCCGGACACGAGGCGAGCGGAATCGTCGAGGAAACCGGCACGGACGTCGACGGCTTTTTCCCCGGCGACCGGGTGGTCCTCGTCTACCAACCCCATTGCGGTGTCTGTCCCTGCTGTGTCGCAGGTGATGCGCATCTGTGCGCCCCGGGCCTCGCGGCCAATCGCGCCGGCAAACTGCTGACCGGGGGCCCGCGCCTGTCACTGAACGGCGATGTTCTACATCATCACATGGGCCTCTCTGCCTTTGCAGAAATGGCCGTCGTATCGCAACACTCGCTGGTGAAGGTCGACGCCGCCCTGCCCGCTGAAATCGCAGCGCTTTTCGGCTGCGCCGTCATGTGTGGCGCAGGCAGCATCATTAATTCAGGCGGGGTTACAGCCGGGGAGACCGTCGCGATTGCCGGGATAGGTGGTGTCGGCGCCAGCGCCATCCTCGGTGCCCGCCTTGCCGGTGCAAGCAGGATCATCGCGGTCGATCCCGACGCGGAAAAGCGGCAGACGGCCCTGAGCCTCGGCGCAACCGACGCGATTTCGGGTGGCCCGGGCGCGGCTGAAGAAATTCTGGAAATGACCGGTGGCGGCGTCGACTGCGCGCTTGAGGCCGCCGGCATCCTTGGCGCGTTCGAAACAGCCTATGCCGCAACGAAGCGTGGCGGGCGGGTCGTCACCGCGGGGCTGGTCAGCCCGGAAACGCCTTTCGAGCTCGATATCGCAGCCCATGTTACCAGCGCGAAATCCATCCGCGGCAGCTATATGGGAAGCTGCAACCCTGCGATCGATATCCCGAAATTCGTGGAACTCTATACCTCAGGCAGGTTCCCGGTCGACCGGCTGATCACTCACAGAATGCCTTTGGCGGACGTGAATAGCGCGCTGGAAAACATGGCGGCGAGCAACGCGCTGCGCCAGATACTCACTCCCTGACGGTATTCACAATTTTTGAGCGGGATTCCGGGAAATCCTGCGCTAACAGTGCTATATAGATACTGTAGACCATCATCAGGGATTTCGATGCCATGAAACGCTCCAAATCGGTAAGGCTCGTCGCCATGGGTACCGGACTTTTGCTTGTCGCCGCCTGCGAAGAGGCGAAGGTCGATACCGCTCTGTTCGAATCCGTCCAGCAGTGCACCGGCCTCGGCTTCACCGCGCAGGAATGCGAAGCGAATTACCGTGAAGCGCAGCGCAATCATGTCAACGTTGCGCCGAAATACACCGCCAAGGCAGATTGCGAAGCTGATTTCGGTTCCACGCAATGTGAAGTCGCTCCCCAGCGTACTTCAAGCGGCGGCAGTGTCTTCATGCCTCTTATGGCGGGTTACATGATGGGCAGCATGTTGTCCGGTGGGCGGCGCGGCGCCGGCCAGCCTTTGTATAAGTCGGCGAATGACCGCAGCACGTTCCGCACCGGTGACAACAAGGCCGTGGCCAAAACCACCGGCCGCACGAGTGTCGCCCGCAGCGCAACCCAGACGGCGTCGGCAAAAACCCGCACCGTATCCCGCGGCGGTTTCGGCGCCGGTGCACGCAGCCCGATGCGCCGGTCCTTCGGTGGCTGATACTCAAACAGGTCGCCCATAATGGAACGAATATCGGTCGAACCGCGCGACGATTGGCGCGATACCGCCGAGGCCCACGGATTCCGCTTTCACACGATTGACGACGAACGCTACTGGGATGAAAGCGCCTGCTACAGCTTCACCTTGCGCGAAATAGAAGACGACATCGAAGACCCGACGGCCGAGATCGAACAGCTATGTTTCGAAGTCGTCGCGCGCGCCGTGGCAGACGATGCCGTGATGACACGCCTCGGCATCCCTGAGGCGTTCTGGGATTTCGTTGCGGACACCTGGTCGCAACAGCACCGCAACCTTTATGGCCGCATGGACTTCGCCTATGACGGCAAGGGCCCGGCGAAACTGTTCGAATACAATGCCGATACCCCGACATCGCTCTATGAGTCGGGCGTGTTCCAATGGGTTTGGCTGGAACAGGCGATCGAACGCGGGATCATCCCGGATGGCAGCGACCAGTTCAATTCCCTCCATGAAGCCCTGACCGGCTCCTTCAGCCAGATGGGCCTTGCGGGCACACTTCACGTCGCCTGTTGCAAGGACTCGGAAGAGGACGAAGGCACGGTAGAATACATCGCCGACTGCGCCCGCCAGGGCGGGCTCGATGCCAAGCTGATTTATATCGAGGATATCGGCATCGATACCGAAGGCCGGTTTACCGACCTGCAGGATGAGCCGATCAATGATCTGTTCAAGCTCTATCCCTGGGAATGGATCATGACCGACGAGTTCGGCAAGAACGTTCCCAATACCAACACCCGCTTTATCGAACCCGGCTGGAAAGCCCTGTTGTCCAACAAGGGACTTCTGCCGCTGCTATGGGAGATGTTCGAGGGCCACCCCAACCTGCTGCCCGCCTATTTCGACGGCGACCCCGCGGCATCCGCACTCGGCGACACTTACGTCCGCAAACCGCTGTTCTCGCGCGAGGGCGCAAATGTCGAAGTGTTTGAAAACGGAGAGCGCACCGTCAGCGTCGAAGGCGATTACGGCGCGGAGGGTCATATCCTTCAGGCGTACCATCCCCTGCCCAACTTCGGCGGAAACTACCCGATGGTCGGTTCCTGGCTGGTTGCCAGCCAACCCGCCGGCATCGGCATCCGCGAGGACACATCTCTGGTGACAGGCAATAACGCGCGCTTCCTGCCGCATATCATTTCGGAATAACGACGCGGATGTCTTCCAATCGCCTGTATGACCGCATCTCGCGCGATCCGGCGCTGGGAGAACTGCGCGACGGCCAGACCCGTCTGTTCCTGATGCGCGCAGACGCGTTCATGGACGCGTTCAAACGCCTGGACGATGACACGCGCTACACCATGTTTGCCGCCTTCGCAGAATCCGTGGCCGAGCATTCCGGACAATCGGTTAAACATTACCGCCATGAACTCGGCCCGGCCGCCCGCGAGATATTCCTCAATGCCGCCGTGAACCTGGCTGCCGACATGGGCTGGGGCGGCTGGCGATTCGGCCCGCATACGCCAGGCGAGATGACACTCGATGTCGCAAACAGCCCCTTTGCCGAGGGACACGGCAAGTCTGACATTCCCGTCTGCGCGCCCATACTCGGGCTGACCGAAGCGCTGGGCGGTATTATCTTTTCGGTCGACCCGGTCGTTGAAGAGGTTGAATGCGCCGCGGTCACCGGCGGCGACACATGCCGGTTCGTCGCCCGGATGCCATAGCCGCGGCAATGCAGCGAAACCTCCACCAATAACGCCGCGCATCCCCCTGTCCGACCGCTGCCATACGCGCTATAGAAAAGGTCAATCATCCGGGCCTGTACGACTAAATGTCTGACCAACTCAACGCGCTCCTGAAATTCCGCTTCTACGTGCTTGCCGCATCAATCACCCTGATCTTCGTCGGGTCGGGCAGCCTGTTTCTGATCGCGGTGACGCTGAAGGATCTGTCGAGCGAGTTCGGCTGGCCGCGCGAGGTCCCGTCGCTGGCATTTTCGCTGCAATTCGTCGGGGGGGGGCTGGGCGGAATCCTCATGGGCTACCTGCTCGACCGGGTCGGCGCCGTTGTGCTGCCCCTGATTGCCGCCTGTGCGATCGCCACGGGCTCGGTGCTGACCACGTTCGTTCAGGAACAATGGCAGCTATATGCGATCTATTTCGTGCTGTTCGGGTTTCTCGGCCAGGGCAGTCTCTATGCGCCGCTGATGGCGAATATTTCCAGATGGTATGAACGCCGCCGCGGCATGGTGGTCGGCATCGTCGCTAGCGGACAGAGCCTGTCC
>CAJQLI010000389.1 GCA_905479125.1 uncultured Alphaproteobacteria bacterium
GCTCCGCTGCCAGACGTACCAGCAGCTGATTTCGGTTCCGGATAATCAGGAATGAGATAACGAATGCCGATACGGAGCCGATACAGAAACCGGGAATCAAAGAGGTGACGGAAAGGTTTTTTTAAATCCGACAGCACGCCCCATGACGTTGTAGGCGATGGTTGCGACAGCGCATCCACCGGCAAACGCCAGCACTACGCCCCAGCGGTATAGTCTGAAAAATTGATTGATCTGGTTCATCCGCTTTCCGGACATTTTACCGGACTACACTACTCTCCAGGTGCCGGAGCTACAGTCGAAAATGCACCCATTGCATTACACACGTATACTCAAGCTGATAAGATTTTATTAACCACGATTAATATCCGGCGATTAATCGTCGCCGATCTTCAGTGCTTCGATAAAGGCCGATTGCGGGATTTCGACGGCGCCGAACTGGCGCATCCGCTTTTTACCTTCTTTCTGCTTGTCGAGCAGCTTGCGCTTGCGGCTGATATCGCCGCCATAGCACTTGGCGGTGACGTCCTTGCGCATGGCAGAGATCGTTTCACGCGCAATAATCTTGCCGCCAATCGCCGACTGGATCGGGATCTTGAACAACTGGCGCGGAATGAGATCTTTCAACCGGCCGCAGATCGCCCGCCCCCGGTGTTCCGCCTGGCTGCGATGGACAATCATCGACAGCGCATCAACCGGTTCGGCATTGACCAGAATAGCGAGCTTCACCAGCTCACCTTCTTCATAGCCGGTGACCGTGTAGTCAAAACTGGCATAGCCACGGCTGACCGATTTCAGGCGGTCATAGAAATCGAACACCACTTCGTTCAGCGGCAGCTTGTAAACCAGCATTGCGCGCCCGCCCGCATAGGTCAGGTTCTGCTGAATGCCGCGGCGTTCCTCGCACAATTTCAGGATCGCGCCCAAATGGTCATCCGGCACCAGGATCGTCGCTTCGATCCAGGGCTCCTCGATATAATCGATACGCACGACATCGGGCATGTCGGCGGGATTGTGCATTTCCAGCATTTTCCCGTCATTCATATGAATGCGGTACACCACGGACGGTGCCGTGGTGATCAGGTCGAGATCGAATTCACGGCTGAGACGTTCCTGCACGATTTCGAGGTGCAGCAGGCCGAGGAAACCACAGCGGAACCCGAAACCGAGCGCGGCCGAGTTTTCCGGCTCGTAGTGAAAGCTGCCGTCATTCAGGCGAAGCTTCGCCATGCTGTCACGGAGGTCTTCGAAATCTGCTGCATCGATCGGGAACAGCCCGCAGAACACCACCGGCACGCTGGGCTTGAAGCCCGGCAGTGGCTCGGCCGCCAGGTTACGTTCCTCGGTAATCGTATCGCCGACCTGGGCATCCGCCACCGCCTTGATCGAGGCCGTGAAAAATCCGACTTCACCGGGGCCAAGCTCGGCCACGTCCTGACGCTTGGGCGTGAATACGCCGGCGACATCGACCAGATGGGTCGCGCCGGTACCCATCATGCGGATCTTCATGCCTTTTTTCAGCACGCCGTCGCGCACGCGGACCAGCACGATCACGCCGAGATAGGGATCGTACCAGGAATCCACCAGCAGCGCGGTCAACGGCGCGGTGCGGTCACCCGTCGGCGGCGGTAATTTGTGAACCAGAGCTTCGAGCACTTCCTTGATGCCGACACCGGTCTTCGCCGAGACGCAGATCGCTTCAGATGCATCGAGCCCGATGACGTCCTCGATTTCCTGGCGCACCTTTTCAGGTTCCGCTGCGGGCAGGTCAATCTTGTTCAGTACAGGGATGATCTCGTGATCGGATTCGATCGCAAGATAGGTGTTGGCCAGCGTCTGCGCTTCGACTCCCTGGGATGAATCGACAATCAGCAACGAGCCTTCACAGGCCGCCAGCGAGCGCGAGACCTCATAGGTGAAATCAACATGGCCGGGCGTGTCCATCAGATTGATCTGATAGGTCTCGCCATCATCCGCCTTGTACATCAGGCGCACGGTCTGGGCCTTGATCGTGATGCCGCGTTCCCGCTCGATATCCATGGTATCGAGCATCTGCTCTTTCATATCCCGGTTCTCGACGCCACCGCATTCCTGAATCAGGCGGTCGGCAAGCGTCGATTTACCGTGGTCGATATGAGCGATAATCGCGAAATTACGGATGTGAGAGAGTTCTGTCATGGCGCGCGGAACATAAGGCGCACAGCCCGCCGTCGCAACTCGTCATTTGGCCGAATCAACGCCGATGGGAGATGACGTCTTCAGCCCGTCACGGCCTTCAACGCCCGGGCGATCCGCCGCCAGCGTTTCCAGGCCGTATGATCCCCGTCTTTCAGGGCCTGTTCAGCATTTTCATCAATGAAATCAGCTGCCTTGTCACCAAGTCGGCGACGGAGCATCCTGGCCTGCCGTAGCGCCTGACCAACGGGGCCAACCTGGCGTTTGCGAAAATATGCTGGCATGGGCTGATTTTTTTCGATTTTAATTGTCTGAACAGGATTTCTTTCTTATATTGCTATTGCAAGTCATTCGCAATATGGAATTTCGGATAACGCCAATGTACGTGTGTGTCTGTAACGCGATCAAAAATTCGGAAATACAGGACCTGGCGAACAGGGGCGTTCGCAGGGCGGCAGATGTTTATGCCGCCCTCGAAGTAAATCGAAACTGCGCGAACTGCGCCGAATATGTGCAGGAAGCCCTCGACGACTGCCGCAGCGACCACACACAGAGCGCCTAACAGAGATCCAGCATCTCCGCCTGATCTATCACGATAGATAAAGAAACCCCGGCAGAGCCGTAAATCCGGGGGAATATTCAGCGTCTTTTGCTGACCTAGCCTTCGCCCGGCTCCATATGAGACTGCAGGTAGTTTTCCAGGCCCACGCTGCCGATCAGCGACACCTGGGTTTCCAGCCAGTCGATATGCTCTTCCTCGTTTTCGAGGATTTCCTCAAACAGTTCGCGCGACACGTAATCCTTCACGTTCTCGCAATGGGCAATTGCGGCAACCAGGTCGGTGCGCCCGTCATATTCCAGCTTCAGATCGCCCTCAAAGGCTTCCTTGACGTTCTCGCCGATCATCAGCTTGCCGAGTTCCTGCAGGTTCGGAAGACCTTCGAGGAACAGGATCCGGTTGATCAGCTTGTCGGCATGCTGCATCTCCTCGATCGATTCCTTGTATTCGATCTCGTTCAGCTTCTCGAAACCCCAATCCTTGAACATGCGCGCATGCAGAAAATACTGGTTGATCGCCGTCAGCTCATTTTTAAGGACAACGTTGAGATGCTTTATGACGTCTTTATCGCCTTTCATGCGAGCAACCTTTCTGTCGATAATTCAATTCTTAAGAGAACTGTTTATAGGCATATCGACCCGTGACGGCAATTAAAGTTAGATTGCCAAAAATGAGAATACGTCTCAGAAATCCGGGCAATTTAGTGGCTATTCACCAGCGGCCCGGGCAATCCCAGCGGGAGATTCCGGCATAACGGATGGCGCCTGAAACAGCATCACCGGGCGATCCCGCAAAACAAATTGCGTTGCAAAACCCCCTTCTGGTCGCGGGAACCTAACCCCGCAGCACGCCGCCCGTGCGTTTTTCGACGTCGGCGGTGATCTTGCCGGCGACCGCGTCGATCTGCTCATCGGTCAGCGTGGCGTCAACCGGTTGCAGCGTCACCGCGATGGCGATGGATTTTTTGCCTTCACCGACATGCTCACCCTCATAGACATCGAACACCTGAACATCGGTGATCAAGGCCCTGTCGACGCCCGACGCGGCGCGCACGATATCGCCGGCGGCGACATCGCTATCGACGACAAAGGCGAAATCACGGTGTACCGGCTGGAACGGTGACAGGGTCAGCAACGGACGCGCCGCTGCCCCGCCTGATTTGGCCTTTTTCTGTTTCGGCATCGGGATCATGTGCAGGTTCACCACCATGCCGACGGCCGGGCCGTCAATATCCATTGCCCGCAACACGCCGGGGTGAATATCGCCGAACGACGCCAGCGCTTTGGGGCCAAGGCGCAGCACACCGGACCGGCCGGGATGAAACCAGTCTGGCGCATCCGTCGTCACCTGCAGATTGCCAACCGGCGCGCCAGCCGCTTCGAGGGCGGCAATCGCATCGGCTTTGGCATCCCAGGCATCGACGGCCCGCGGTGCATCCGCCCAATGGCGATCACCGGTGCGCCCGGTGCGAATAGCGGCCGCCACGATGGCCTGGCCATCCTCGCCGTCGCCCGTATATTCCGGGCCGACCTCGAACAGGGCGACATCGGCATAGCCGCGATCGGCGTTGCGGCGCGCCGCATCCAGCAGGTTCGGCAGGATCGACGGGCGCATCGCATCGAGATCCGCGGAGATCGGGTTATCGACGACCAGCGCCTCATCCGAAAAACCGAACAACTCGGCGGTTTCGCGCTTCATAAACGAGAACGTTACCGCTTCGGTCATGGCACGGGCGGCAAGCGCCCGGCGCGCCGCGGATTCGCGCCGCTGGCTCAGCGACCAGGCAGGTGCTGCCACCGTGTTCGGTCGGGTCAGCGGCACGACGGGAATATCGTCATAGCCGCGAATACGCAGGACTTCTTCAACGAGGTCCGCTTCGCCGTCGATATCATGGCGCCAGGACGGCACCTGGCAGCGGATATTGTCACCCTCGTCCACGGGCTCGAAGCCGAGATCACGGAGAATGCGGATCTGTTCATCACCCGGCACATCAAGACCGCCAAGGGCGGCGACACGTGCCTTGCGCAGGCTGACGTCGCGCTGCCATGCGGGCATCTCGCCAGCGACGGTCAGGGCAGATGCCTCGCCGCCGCAGATTTCAAGAATTATGCGCGTTGCAACATGGGCGCCCCAATAGGCGCTTTCCGGATCGACACCGCGTTCGAACCGGTAGCGCGCATCCGACATGATGCCGAGCTTGCGCCCGCTGGTCGCGGTGCGAATGGGATCGAACAGGGCGACTTCAAGGAACACGTCCGTCGTGTCGTCGCTGACACCTGATGGCTCGCCGCCCATGATGCCGCCGATGGCCTCGACACCGTTATCGTCGGCGATCACCGTCATCGTGGAATCCAGCGTGTATTCCTCGCCGTCCAGTGCTGTGACTTTCTCGCCGTCTTTCGCAAGACGCATGGTCACGTTGCCCGCGACCTTCGCGATATCAAAGACATGCAGCGGACGGGACAGATCGAACGTGACGTAATTGGTGATATCCACCAGCGCCGAGATCGGACGCAGGCCGATGGCACGCAGGCGGTCCTGCAACCATTGCGGGCTCGGGCCGTTCTTGACGCCCCGGAACGCGCGACCAACGACCAGCGGGCAGGCATCAGCGGCATCGCCCGACAGATCGCGTTGCCACTGGATGGGGGATTCAAAAACACCCTCGGTTTCCGGTGCATCAAGGGGTTTCAGTGTGCCGAGACCGGCTGCCGCCAGGTCGCGGGCAATACCGCGAATACCGGCACAGTCCTGACGGTTCGGTGTCAGACCGATTTCAATCACCGGGTCGGACAGTCCCATGGCATCGACAGCGGGAGAGCCTGTTTCGGTATCGTCCGGCAGTTCGACAATGCCTTCATGATCATCTGACAGGCCCATTTCGCGTTCGGACAGCAGCATGCCATTCGATTCCTGGCCGCGTATCTTGCTGGTCTTCAGTGTCACGTCGATACCGGGTACGTACATGCCCGATGCGGCGAAGACGCCCTTCATACCGGCCCGCGCATTGGGCGCACCGCAAACGACCTGCACCGGATCGCCGTCACCGTAATCGACCATGCAGACCTGCAACCGGTCGGCATCGGGATGCCTTTCGGCGGAAACCACATGCGCCACACGGAACGATGCGAGAGCGGCCGCACGATCTTCGAGACCTTCGACCTCGAGCCCGATCATCGACAGTTTTTCGACAATGTCTTTGAGCGGACGGTCGGTTTCAAGATGCTCTTTGAGCCAGGCGAGAGTGAATTTCATCGGACCAGCCCTTCCGAAACATTTGGCACATCGAGCGGGGCAAAGCCGTAATGCTTCAGCCAGCGAACATCGGAATCGTAAAAAGTGCGCAGATCGGGAATGCCGTATTTCAGCATCGCCGCGCGCTCGATCCCCATGCCGAAGGCAAAGCCCTGATACTTGGTGGAATCGATACCGCAATTTTCGAGCACATGCGGATTGACCATGCCGCAGCCGAGAATTTCCAGCCAGTCGGCACCGGCGCCGATGGTCAGTCCTCCGCCTTCACGCGAACAGCCGATATCGACCTCCGCCGACGGTTCGGTGAACGGGAAATAAGACGGGCGGAACCGCACCGGCAGATCTTCAACGTCGAAAAACGCGCGGCAGAACTCGATCAGGCAACCTTTGAGATGCCCCATATGCGTCGCCTCGTCGATCACCAGGCCTTCGATCTGGTGGAACATCGGCGAATGGGTTGCATCGTGATCGGCGCGGAACGTGCGCCCGGGCACGACGATCCGGATCGGCGGCGCCTCGTTGATCATGGTGCGGATCTGCACAGGCGAGGTATGCGTGCGCAGCACCTTGCGGTTTCCGTCTTCATCGGGCGGCAGGTAGAACGTGTCGTGATCCTGGCGCGCGGGGTGTTCGGGGGGAATGTTGAGAGCGGTGAAATTATTGAAATCGGTCTCGACATGCGGGCCTTCGGCGACGGTGAAGCCCATCTCGCAGAAGATCGCCACCATCTCGTCGATGGTCTGGCTGATCGGGTGGATACGGCCTTCGGCCGCCGGGCGCGCCGGCAACGTGACGTCGATGCGATCCTCGGAAAGGCTGGCATCCAGCGCGGCCGCTTCGAGAATTTGTTTACGCGCGTCGATTGCGGCGGCAACGGCATTCTTGACGGCATTCAGCTTCTGGCCGGCATCGCGGCGCTCTTCAGGCGGCAGCTGGCCGATCCCCTTGACCATTCCGGTGATCGACCCGGACTTGCCAAGCGCCGAGACGCGCAATGCCTCCAGCGCCGCAAGGTCTGCGGCCTCTACCTGCGCAAGCACATCTGTCTGTAGTTGATCGAGATCATCCATAGCAAAAGCCCGGCCAAGGTTTCCCCGGCCGCCCCGAAATTCGATTGTCAGATAAACATTTTTGCACGGCCGGTCCGTTCACAAAGAAAGGACCGGCCATTCAAAATCCGGTTTAGCCGGCGTTGGCGAGGGCGGCCTTGGCCTGTTCGACAACGCTGCCAAAAGCCTCCGGCTCCTGCGCGGCCAGATCGGCCAGCACCTTGCGGTCAAGCTCGATGCCCGCCTTGTGCACGCCGTTCATGAACGTCGAATAGGTCATGCCGTGAAGCCGTGCGCCCGCGTTGATCCGCTGGATCCACAGCGCCCGGAAATTGCGCTTCTTAACGCGCCGGTCGCGATAGGCGTACTGGCCGGCCTTTTCGACCTTCTCAACCGCAACCTTGAAAACTTTCGAATTCCGGCCGCGATAACCTTTTGCCTTTTTCAGGACTTTTTTATGACGGGCGTGTGTCGTTACGCCCCGTTTTACTCGTGCCATGTCAAATCTCCTCTATCTCATGCGTAGGGCAGGTAAGATTTGACGATCCGCGCATCTGCGGGAGCCAAAATCTGCGTGCCGCGCGAGTTACGCTTCATCTTCTGCGTACGTTTGCGGAGGTTATGACGTTTTTTGGCGAAATTCGCCCGGACCTTGCCGGACGCTGTCGTGCGGAATCGCTTTTTGGCGCCGCTCTTCGACTTCAACTTGGGCATTTCCGTCTCCTTCTTGTTTGCATCCTGGCGTGTTGAGGACCAGTGGGTGCGGACGTCTCAAAAGCGGCCCCGGCATGCCCTTCAGGCCGGACCACTTGCTTCAAGGCCGCGGGTTATAACGGGTCGCCCGGCACTGCGCAAGGGAAACCGGCGGATAATCGCTGATTCTGCCTCCCGGCAACCCTGCCCGCCAGACAACAAAAAACCCCGCAAATGCGGGGTTTTTCGCCAATTGTCTGAAAAAGTCAGACGGAAGCCTGAATCCACTCGACCAGCTTGCCCTTGGGCAGCGCACCAACCTTGGTGGCAGCGACTTCACCGTCCTTGAACAGGATCAGGGTCGGAATCCCGCGTACACCGTATTTGGACGGCGTCATCGGGTTTTCATCGATGTTCACCTTCGCAACGGTGAGCGCATCGCCCATTTCATCCGAAATTTCTTCGAGCGAGGGGCCGATCTGCTTGCAGGGGCCACACCATTCGGCCCAGAAATCCACCAGAACGACGCCTTCGGCGCCAAGAACATCGGTATCGAATGAATCGTCAGATACTGGTTTACTCGCCATGATTTTCTTCCTTTGTCGTTATCAGCTGCGGATGCGCCACGATTGGCTCTGCCGCATCGCCCCTACCCGGCGTTATTATCTTGTAACTGAATCTAGGGGCGACCCTCTAAGCGGTCAAGGCGCGTAATTGTCCAGGATCTTTGCGTCCAATGACATTAATCGGGGGCCGTCCGTCCATAACAGGACGCACTCAATCCGTTGATTTTCATAGATTTCCGCCAAAAGCGACCGGTAAGCCGCCATCTGGCGCAGATAAACCGGCGAAACGTCTTCCTGGGCGGCCGGCGGCGGTCGATTCGTCTTGAAATCAAGCACCTTGACGCTATCGGGACCGATCACCAGCCGGTCGATCCGCCCGGAAATTGCAGTCGTTCCGATCACCCCGGCAATCGGCGCCTCGGCGCGTGACTCAGGGCCGAAAAGGTCGCCGTAATCGGGATGGTTGAGTACCGCAAAGGTCTCGGTCATCAGCGCATCGATCCGATCAGGCTCCAACCCGTGGACCGGTCGGGACAGGAACGCCATCGCCGCCCGTTCACGGGCATCGGGCGCAACATCCGGCAGGGTCTGCAACAATCGATGCACCAGCAATCCGCGCTGGAACGCCAGACCGCTATCTGCGCCAAGCGGCGAGCGCGGTGCAGGGTCCGGCATCGTTGGACGTGACGGCGCAAGCGGCCGCGGCGGTTCGGGCTCCGCCGGTGCGGGCGTATCGGCCCAGCCGGGCAGATCCGGGACCTTCGCTGCCTGCGCGTTTTCTGCCCGCTTGCGGTCGGGCGCGCTGGCCTGGGGGTTCACAAGCCGCAGCCCCTCGCCCGTCCAGGCAAGATCGGGTTGATCATCCACCCCACCCGCGTGTGAATCGAAAGCGAACGGTTCGGCAAAACCGTCAAGCCCGCGTTCGATCAGGTTGCGCCAGGCCCCCTCGGGTGCTGCACGCCGGGTGCCGTAACCCGCGACGTAGAGCCGGTCCTCCGCGCGCG
>CAJQLI010000390.1 GCA_905479125.1 uncultured Alphaproteobacteria bacterium
CGGGGCGATAATCGGGGTGAAAACCGGGTGGAAGGATATCGGGGAAGACCCGGGACGCCTGATCGCCCCGGTACGCCTGATCGCCCCGGTGCGCCTGATCGCAAGGAGAGTGCTGGTTATGATGGCAAGCCCGCCCACGGCAAACCCAAGGGCAAAAACCCGGGCAAATATGCCCGCAAGGCCCGCGCCGAAGCGGGCGGGGCAGACCGGCCTGCCGGGGATGCGGCAGAACGCCCGACGCTGAAGAGCAAGAAGGGCTACAAGCCCGGTAAATCCAACTTCAAGAAAAAGGGCGGTAAGCCGCGCGGCGGTTCGGCCGACGGGTTCAGCCCGCGGAAACGCAAAATCACCTGAGTCGCTTCCGGGACATTGGTCCTGACACTTATCCTGACACTGGCCGGTCTCACGGTTACGCCCGGCGCGTAACCGGCGCACATATGTGCACTGATGGATGACCTGTGACCGGATCACGTGGTATAATCCCTTCAGATCAATCAAAACAAACAAACGGTGAGGCAAATTGACCGAGATGAGATATGAAGCGCCGGAGACACTCGACGCCGCAATCGGCCTGCTGGCAGGCCAGAGCGGGCAGGTAAAAGTGTTGGCGGGTGGAACGGACGTACTGGTCCAGATCCACGCCGATATGATCGAACCAGACGTTATCGTCGATATCAAAAAAATCGCCGAGATGCGCGAAATCGCCGACGAAGACGGCGCCTGGCGCCTCGGTGCTGCCGTTACCGGCAAGGAGCTGATGGATAATGCCGCGTTTAACGCGGCGTGGCCGGGTGTCATGGATGGCGTTCGACTTATCGGTTCGGTTCAGGTGCGCGGACGCGCCACCGTTGGCGGCAATGTGTGCAATGCCTCACCGGCGGCGGATAGTGTGCCGCCGATGATCACGTCCCGCGCGATCGCGACCGTGATCGGCCCGAACGGAACACGAGAAGTTCCCGTGCAGGACATCGCCACCGGGCCCGGCAAGACGTCGCTGGAAGCTGGTGAATTTGTCGTGTCGTTCAAGTTTCCGAAGCGCCCGGCGCGTTCAGGCGATGCCTATCTGCGGTTTACCCCGCGCACAGAAATGGACATCGCCGTTGTCGGTTGCGCCGTCAACCTGACGCTGGATGATGCGGGTATCTGCACCGATGCGATCGTGTCGCTCGGTGCGGTTGCCGCACGGGCGCTGATTGTCGAAGACGCGGCCAAAGCGCTGATCGGCACCCCCGTCGACGAGGCTGCGATGGATGCACTGGCCGCCGCGGCAAGCGCTGCCGCCACCCCGATTGACGACAAGCGGGGCACCGTTGAATTCAGAACCGAAGTCGCGGGCGTGCTGGCACAGCGCGCTGCCGCAATCGCGCTGGAAAGGGCGAAATCCTGATGGCTAAACAATATGTAACGACCATCGTTAACGGCGATAACGTCGAGGTTCTCTGCGACCCGACACAGACGCTGCTGGATGTTCTGCGCGACGAGATGGACATGACCGGCACCAAGGAAGGCTGCGGCACCGGCGATTGCGGCGCCTGCAGCGTGACGCTGGACGGCGTCCTGGTCTGTTCCTGCCTGGTTCTTGGCATCGAGGCCAATGGCAAGAAGGTCGAGACCATCGAAGGCATGGCCCAGGGCGAGGAACTACATCCGCTGCAGCGGAAATTCATCGATCATGTTGCGCTGCAATGCGGCATCTGCACACCGGGTCTGCTGATCGCGTCGAAAGCGCTGCTCGAAGAAAACCCCGATCCGACCGAAGAGGAAATCCGCTACTGGCTGGCGGGCAATCTCTGCCGTTGCACGGGCTATCACAAAATCATCGAGGCGGTACAGGATGCCGCCGCCGAAATGAGAGGGAACTGATCCATGGGTAGAGCACCTTCACCATTCGCGACCAAAATTCCGTACGAGAAAAAAGATCTCAAGATCGTTGGCACGAACCCGACCGCGCGCGGCGATGCTGTCGACAAGGTCACGGGGCGCGCGCGCTATGCGTCCGATATCAGCCTGCCTGGTCAGTTGATCGGCCGTGTGCTGCGCAGCCCGCATGCCCGCGCCAATATCCTGTCGATAGACACCTCCGCCGCTGAGGCATTGGCCGGTGTAAAGGCTGTCGTCACGCGTGACGACTTCCCGGATATGGCCATTGAGCATGCTGCATCGGGCGAATTGATGGTCAACTTCCGTGACGTGACGCGAAACATGATGGCGCGTGAAAACGTGCTGTATGACGGTCACCCGGTTGCTGCCGTTGCCGCGACCAGCGATGCCATCGCCAAGCAGGCGCTGAAGCTGATCAAGGTGGAATACGAAGTTCTGCCCCATGTGATCGACGTGCGCGATGCGATGAAGCCCGATGCGCCGATCCTGCATGAAGATCAGTTCACCAAGGGCGTCGAACCGAAACCGACCACCCCGTCGAATGTTGCGGCGCGGATGGAAAGCAAGCTCGGCGATATCGAAAAAGGGTTTGCCGAGGCCGAAATCATCATCGAGCGGGAATTCAACACCAAACCCGTTCACCAGGGCTATATCGAGCCCCAGGCGAGCATCGCCAACTACACCGAAGGCGGTCTTGCCGAGGTATGGACCGGCACCCAGGGCCATTTCGTGTTCCGCGCGCAGATCGCCAAGCTTCTGGAAATGGACCTCTCCAAGGTCAAGGTCATCCCGACCGAGCTTGGCGGCGGCTTTGGCGGCAAGAACAACGTCTATCTCGAACCGCTGGCCGTCATGTTGTCCAAAAAGGGCAAGCGTCCGGTCAAGATGGTGATGGACCGCGACGAAGTGTTCCGCGCCACCGGCCCGACATCGGGTACCAACGTGAAGGTCAAGATGGGCTGCACGCGGGATGGCCGGATCACGGCCGCCCAGGCGGAATTGAACTATCAGTCAGGTGCCTATGCGGGGTCCTCCTTGCCACTGGCGACCATCACCGTGTTCACGCGCTATGACCTCGAAAATGTCTCGGTCGTGGGACACGATGTGACCACCAACCGGCCCAAGGTTGCGGCCTATCGTGCGCCCGGTGCGCCGATGGTGGCGTTCGGCGTCGAGACCGTGATCGACGAGATGGCGCGCGAATGCGGCATCGATTGCATCGATTTCCGGCTGCTCAATGCTGCCAAGGAAGGCACCCAGACCCATTTCGGACCGAAGCTCGGACCGATCGGGTACATCCAGACTCTGGAACGCGCCAAGGTGCACGCCCATATGAGCGAAAAGCTCGGCCCCAATCAGGGCCGCGGCGTCGCCACGGGCTTCTGGTTCACGCTCGGGGCGGAAACGTCGGCGACCGTCAATGTCGGCGAGGACGGCACCGCGACGCTGATCTTCGGCACAGTGGATGTCACCGGCGGGTCACGCAGCGCCTTCGCCATGATCGTGGCCGAGGAACTGGGCATTCCGTATGAAAAAGTCCGCACCATGTCGGGCGATACCAGTGCGCTCGGCTTCAACTTCATGACTGCGGGCAGCCGTGGCACGGCAGCGGGCAGCATGGCCGCCGTCACCGCGACGCGGAAGGCCATCGCGCGCATGTGCGAAATTGCCGCCCGCAAGTGGGAGGTCGAACCCGACCAGGTTGTCTGGGAAGACGGCAAGGCCCGTCCCGCCGGCGCTAATGTCGGTGATTTCGCGCCGATGTCGGTCGCAGAACTAGCCAAGGAAGCGGCCTGGTTCGGCGGCACGATTGCCGGTCATGCGGAAATCAACGTGGCTCAGGGCGGCCCCGGTTTCGGCACGCATATCGTCGATGTCGAGGTTGACCGCCGCACCGGTGCGGTCAAGGTGCTGCGCTACACGCTGATCCAGGATGCCGGCAAGGCTGTGTATCCTGAATTCATCGAAGGCCAGTTCCAGGGCGGCGCGGTGCAGGGCATCGGCACCGCGCTGAACGAGGAATATATCTATAACGACAAGGGCTTGCTCGAAAACGCCGGGTTCCTCGATTACCGCATCCCGGTCGCCTCCGACGTGCCGTTCATCAACACGGAGATCGTCGAGGTGCCGAACCCGGATCACCCCTACGGCATCCGCGGCATCGGCGAAGTGCCGATCATCCCGCCGCTGCCCGCCATCGCCAACGCGATCCACGACGCTATCGGTATCCGCATGCGCGATCATCCGATGTCGCCGCCGAAGGTGCTCAAGGCGCTGAAGGATCAGATGATTGAAGACGCCGCCGCACAAGGCACCGCGGCCGAGTAAACGAACCGTCGAAAGATGGGATGAACGGGAAGGGCCGGGGCAAAATGCTCCGGCCTTTACTTTTTTGCTTATGTGTATCGTGTTTCGGTCAATTGCCCGCTGGACATCTATAAGGTCGGCGGGCTGAATAGAAGAATGAACGATAACGACCCAACTGGCACCGATTGGACGGATCGAGAAATCGCTTTGGTCGTTGCGGATTATTTCGACATGTTGCGGAAAGAAATTGTCGGAGAGCCATACGTCAAAGTTCAGCACAATCAGCGTCTCCAGGAGATGACCGGAAGATCAAAAGGGTCGATTGAATTCAAACACCAGAATATTAGCGCGGTGCTGGACCAATTTGATCATCCTTGGATATCCGGCTATAAACCGCGCGCTAATTTTCAGAATGCTTTAATCGCCGCCATCGACAATCATCTTTCCGCCGATACCATCCTCATGCCCGACCGATTGGCTGTTGAACATCAGGCTCTTGCAGAACCGGGAGTATTGTTCTTTGAACAACCTCCGGTGATGACTGGCGCAAATTCGGATCGCCCGGAGCCGTTAAAGCGGTTGGCCAGAAAGTTCGATCCGGCGACCCGCGATTCTCGAAACCGAGCATTGGGATTGCTGGGTGAGGAAACCATATTCAATTTTGAGCGGAAAAGGCTTGTTGATGAAGACCGACCTGATCTGTCCAGTCAGGTTAAATGGGTTTCTCAGGAAGACGGCGACGGCGCAGGCTTCGACATTCTGTCCTTCGATATTTCAGGCAGAGAACGAATGCTCGAGGTGAAAACCACGACGGGTTCACAGAAGACGCCGTTCTATCTGACAGAGAACGAGAGATCCCTCTCCGAAGAAAGGACCGACGCTTTTCGGATTGTCCGATTATATGATTTCGCAAGGTCGCCGAAAGCTTTTGAAATCGAGCCACCTTTGGAGAGTGCCGTCATCCTTAGAGCAACAGAATACCGCGCATCATTTTCCTAACCAAGGAGAGAGAAACCACATGCCCCGCCTGCACCCTGTCGCCGCCGAAGATTACTCACCCGAACAGAAACGCATCGCCGACATGATTTCCGGCCAGCGCAAGGCGCCGGTGCGGGGGCCGTTCGGGGTTCTGCTCCATGCGCCGGAGATCTGCGAGATGTTCGCCAATTTCGTCGATCTGTCGCTGGACGAGGAAAAATCGCGCATTCCGCTGCGGCTCAAGGAGCTCGCCATCATCACGGTCGGGCGGGTCTACGGCTCGCACTA
>CAJQLI010000391.1 GCA_905479125.1 uncultured Alphaproteobacteria bacterium
GGGTTGGAAAACTCCAACCCCTTGAAAAACAACAATGTTTTTGTATAGTTTCTTATCGTTTTGAGAACTGGAATGAACGGCGCGCCTTGCGCTTGCCGTATTTTTTACGCTCGACGATACGCGAATCACGGGTCAGGAAGCCGCCCTGTTTCAGGGTGCCCCGCAGTCCCGGTTCGAAATATGTCAGCGCCTTCGAAATGCCGTGACGTACCGCACCGGCCTGGCCCGAAAGCCCGCCGCCGGAAACCGTGCACCACACATCGTACTGCGTTGTACGATCGACGACTTCCATCGGCTGGCCGATGATCATCTGCAGCACGGGACGCGCGAAATACGTCGGTCCGTCTTTGCCGTTAACCGTCAGCTTGCCGCTGCCCGGCTTGATCCAGACGCGGGCAACCGCGTTTTTCCGCTTGCCGGTCGCATAGGCGCGGCCCTGGGCGTCGATCTTCGGCTCAACGATTGCTGCCGGTTCGGCAACGATCGGGGCTGCTGCGGGCGCTTCAACTGCGGCTTCGGCCGGAGCCTCTGCCGGAGCAGACGCCGCGGCGGCTTCAGCGGCCACTGCGGCCGCTGCCTGCTTCATTGCGTCGCCGAGCGCGCCTGTGTTTTCTTCGTCGGCCATGCTCAGGCGCTCCTCTTGTTCTTCGAATTCATCGATGCGACATCCAGAACTTCCGGGTTCTGCGCCTCATGTGTGTGTTCCGGGCCGCAAAAGACGCGGAACTTGGTCAGCTGGCTGCGCCCGAGCTTGGTCTTGGGCAGCATGCGTTCGACCGCCTTCATCAGGATACGATCACCCTTGCCATCGGCCAGCAGTTTCTCAGGCGTAACGCCCTTGATCCCGCCCGGATACCCGGTGTGATGATAGTAGACCTTGTCGGTCTTTTTGTTGCCGGTCATGGCGATCTTTTCGGCGTTGATGACAATAATGCCATCGCCGCAATCGACATGGGGCGTGAACGTGGTCTTGTGCTTGCCGCGGAGGATCTTGGCGCAAATGGTCGCCAGCCGGCCAAGGACAAGGTCCTCGGCATCGACGACGAACCACTTCATCTCAACATCCGACGCTTTGGCGGAAATGGTTTTCATATCAAACAGTCCAGAAAGGTGTGTCGGTAAAAAAATGGCAGCGCCCACAGTAACGGGCGCGTCGGAGGCGGAATATGACAGGATTTGAATACCTGTCAATCAGCATTAATGCTAAAAATACCATTTATTACAATGGGTTATAAAATAGGTATTATATTACCCCATTCCTCCCGGCAATCCTGGCGCTCTTTGCCCAAACGCACCCACATTAACCGGCAGCAATAAACGACTTACAGGCACGTCTCGCCCGCTCCGGCTTACCGGGTCTGATATCAGTTCAGGCAGGAACACGCCCGGCTGGCAAGCATAACAGTATAAAGTATCGAGCGTGATGATTGCGCGGCGGCGACCGGTCGTCGTATGGTTCAAGACCCTGGACCCTGAAGGCATATTCGCCCGTTTCCAGCGAACAAATAGCTTGCACATTACCGAACGCATTCAGAATGAATACTCAACCAGACGATATCCTCCTCCGCACCGACACAGACGGCGTCGCGACCCTGACCCTCAACCGTCCGTCGGCGCGCAACGCCCTGTCGACCGGGCTGATGGCCGCCCTTCAAACCGAAATAGATGCCATTGCCCAGGACATCTCCGTCCGCGTTGTCGTTATCGCCGCGAACGGACCGGCTTTTTGTGCGGGACACGACCTCCGCGAGGTACGCGGCACACCGACACGGGAAGCTTATGAAGCCCTGTTTGCGCAGTGCTCGGCGCTGATGCTGTCGATCACCCGCCTGCCCCAACCGGTCATTGCCCGCGTCCATGCCACGGCAACCGCCGCCGGGTCCCAGCTCGTCGCGACCTGCGACCTTGCCGTTGCCGCCGAAACCGCGCGTTTTGCCACGCCCGGTGTCAATATCGGCCTGTTCTGTTCAACCCCGATGGTCGCCGTCAGCCGCAATATGGGCCGCAAGCAGACCATGGAAATGCTGCTGACGGGCGACATGATCGATGCCGAGGCCGCACGCACCGGTGGATTGATCAACAAGGTCGTCCCCGATGCCGAACTGGACGATGCCGTCTCAGCCTATGCCCGCCAGATCGTCTCCAAGTCGCCGCTTACCCTCAAAATCGGCAAGGAAGCCTTTTACCGCCAGCTCGAAATGCCGCTGGAAGATGCCTACACCTATGCCAGCGAAGTGATGGTCGCCAACATGCTCGCCCGCGACGCCGGGGAAGGCATCGACGCGTTCCTCGAAAAACGCGATCCCGAATGGACCGGGGAGTAGCCCCGTGACGATCGAGATCCCCGTCATCGATCTCACCCCCCTGCGCGAGGGGGATATCGCCGCACGCCTGGCCGCCGCCGCCGAAATCAGGGCCGCCTGCACGGATACGGGGTTCTTCACGGTAACCGGACACGGTATTCCGGCCGACCTGCTCACCCGCACGCGGCAGGCGGCGGAAACCTTCTTTGCCTCCCCCGAAGACCGCAAAAATGCCGTTCTGCGCCCGCCGGAGAAGATCAGCCGCGGCTGGAATCCCCCCACGGACCGCACACTGGCGAATACCCTCGGCACCGATACGCCGCCGGACCTGCAGGAGGCCTGGGCCATGGGCCCGCCTGAAAGCGGAAACGACGTCTATTTCACCGACGGTGCGGGTATCCGGTTCTTCGCCCCCAATAAATGGCCGGAACCTGCCGGTTTTCAGGAAACGCTCGAAGCCTATTACCGGGCGATGACCGGCCTGTCGGACCAGATGATGCGCGGCTTCGCCCTCGCGCTCGGCCTCGACGAGACATTCTTCGACGACAAGGCAGACCGCCCCTGCAGCATTGTCCGACTGGTCAACTACCCGGCACAGCGCGTTCCGCCGCGCCCGGGCCAACTGCGGGCCGGGGCGCATAGCGATTACGGCAGCTTTACCTTCGTCCGCGGCGACAACGTGCCGGGAGGCCTTCAGGTGAGCGACGGCAACGGTGGCTGGCAGGATGTCGAAGCGCCGGAAGACGGCTTTGTCTGCA
>CAJQLI010000392.1 GCA_905479125.1 uncultured Alphaproteobacteria bacterium
CGCGCTCGGGCCTCGCATGGCGATGGAACTCGACACCATCTTCGGCGAAATACGCCACAAACAAGTGCGCGTCGTGGTTATCACTGGCGCGGGGGAGACCTTCTGTTCCGGCGGTGACCTGAAAGAAGAAACGCTGCCGCTGGAGCGGCCAGAGGACGACCTGGGTATTCGCGGCGAATATGGCGAGTTGGCGCAATGGATGATCAACGACCATTTCCATGTGATCGCCCAGCGGGCGCTGCGCAAGCTGGAAGAGCTCCCGCAGCCGGTCATCGCGGCGATTGACGGCGCCGCCGTCGGTGCGGGATTCGAGATGACGCTTGCCTGTGACCTGCGCATCATGACCGACCGGGCGCGGGTATCGGAAATCGCGGTGCCTGCCGGCTTCGTGTCTGAGTGGAGCTGTCCGCGTAACCTGCCGAAATTGGTCGGCCTGACCCTGGCGAATGAGTTGATCCTGACCGGCCGGTTCGTCGAAGCGGCGGAAGCCAAGGCGATAGGTCTGGTTAACCGGGTCGTGGCGCCAGAAAACCTGATGGACGAAGCCATGACCCTCGCCAGCCAGATCGCGCGTATGCCCTATCTTGGCGTGCGCTACGCGAAAGAGCTCATCCAGCTTTATAATCAGGACAACCGGACGCCGGAAAACTACAAGGCCGAGTTGGATCGCGTTATGGAGATTATCCGCACCGATGATTCTGCCGAGGGCATCCGCGCGTTGCTGGAACGCCGCCCGGTGCGCTGGGCTGAATAAACGGGGCTCATACGGGCGGAACTGCCAAGGCCAATCCGCACGCATGGCGGCTAACTGCCGATCACGCCCCCATACGACCTGGTGACAACCACGACCGATGGTCGGCTAGGCATATCGTCCCTGAAGTCGGGCCAGCGTGTTGATGGATTGGCGAAGGTAGAGTCCTTCTCGTCCGCCGGGTGCTGAACGGCGCCAAAGAACGTCTTGTCGTCCGGCGTGAAGCAGGGGCCGCACAGTTCAGCACCGCGGGGAGCGGCAAAGAACCGTTTTGTCAGCATGCGCCCGTCGCCGTCGACATCGGTCGCCCAGACACCATCGGCGATTCCGGATTTCGGCGCACCGTCGGTTGCGATCCATAGCCGGCCTTTTGTGTCGAAGGCGCAGTTATCCGGGTTCGACAGCCAGCCATTTGCTGATATGTCGGCATGGTATTTTGCGCCGTCCCCGGCCTTCGCCGGATTACCTGCCATCAGCGGTATTTCCCATCTGAACTGAAGCGCGGCGTGGTCGGCATCCTTGCCGTGGCCCGGGGGAATCATCTCGAGGATGTGGCCGTGTCTGTTCTTTGCCCGTGGGTTTGCCCCGTCCGTCTGGCTCAACTTACGCTTCGTGTTATTGGTCAGCATCACGAAGACGGACCCTGTGACCGGGTTCGGCTCCACGTCTTCCGGGCGGTCCATTGGTGTCGCGCCCAGCAGGTCCGCGGCACGGCGAGTCTCGATCAGGACATCCGCCTGGCTATTGAAACCGTTAGCGGCGGTTAGCGGTTCCGTGCCCCAGATCAGTGGCAGCCATTTCAACGTGCCGTCGGCACTGAACTTTGCGACGTGGAGTGTGCCGTTATCCAGCAGTGCGGAATTGGCAGCCCGGTTCTGCGGATCGTATCGGCCGCTGGAGACGAACTTGTAGATATAGTCGAATTGCTGGTCGTCCCCGGTATAGACGACGACACGGCCATCCTTGTTGATGACAGTGTTTGCGCCTTCATGTTTGAACCGGCCGAGCGCGGTGCGTTTTACCGGTGTCGATGCCGGGTCATAGGGATCGATCTCAACCATCCAGCCGAAACGGTTCGGCTCGTTCGGTTCCTTGTCGAGATTGAACCGGTCGTGGTGTTCGGCCCATGAAAACCGGCTCTTCGTTTTCAGCCCGTAGCGTTTGTAATTGCGGGCCTCGGTTGTTTTCGCCGGGTCGCCGCCGAAGTACCCGTTGAAATTTTCTTCGGCAATGAGAACAGTGCCCCACGGCGTATTCCCCCCGGCACAATTATTGAAAGTGCCGAGAACGAGGGTACCGGTGGCGTCGGCATTCGTCTTCAGGCGGTCGTGACCCGCAGCAGGACCGGATATCTTCATCGGTGTACCGACGTGGATTCGGCGGTTGTATTTACTCTCCTTGACGACTGACCACGATCCGTTCTGTTTTGCGATCTCGACGACGCTGTGGCCGTGCGCAGCCATTTCGATTTCGGTCTGCGCCTTCGTCAGTTTTTGCTTCCGCGTGACGTCGGGGAACATCAGGTGCTGGTTGGTATATTCATGATTGACGGACAGTAATCCGCGACTGCCGTTTTCCGACCCGAAGGGCAACGGTGTGAAACCGATATAGTCGCAATTGTATCCGAACTGTTTTGACTGGGCCGAAGCTGTCTGGTTCATCGGATCGAATACCGGCGCACCGGCCTCGACCGGGTCGCCCCAGCGCAGCAGAACATTGGCGTTATAGCCCGGTGCAACATGGTGGGTCGCATCATAGACATGCGGCGTTTCGGTGAAGGTAAGCGATGATTTTACGCCCGCGGCCAGGGCACGCCGGCTGATCATGCTGTGGCTCACAAGGCCGAATGCCGCGGCGGCGCCGAGGCCGGCTAGAACGCCGCGGCGCGTCACCCGTTCTTCAGCGATTTGGGCGAATGGCGTATTGCCGCTTTCATTTGACGGCAGGTCATCGTCGTCTTGAATGACGCCCAGTTCTTCGAGAATGTCCGGGTATTCAGGACTCCCGGGGGGGGCGGTGAGCAAGATGTCGCGGGTGATACGTCTGTCAGCCATCGTCCGTCCTATGTGTCAAAAATATCGATGCCCGCTTTTGTCATGATCATTCGAACGGACGTATGACGAATATCTTTCATTTCAATGACTGGGTCGAAATCAGATATTGCCGAACAGACCTCTTTGGCGATGCCAGCTCTCGATGCCGGTATCGGGGTATTCGTCGAATTTTGCATCATGTTCCGCAGCATCGACAGAGACCCAGGATGCCTTGCTTCCAAGCATCAGGTGAGTTGTTTCCGGGGCTTCGGGGAGTGGCGTGTCCATGGCGGACGCGAAGGGATAAATGAAGTCCGGCCAGTCAGATCCATGAACCCAAAGTGCCGTGCCGCAATTTTTGCAGAAAAAGCGCTTTGCCGGACTCAGTCCGTCGTCTTCGTAAGATGCCCGGTCATTACTGGCTGATCGGTAGACGGAAAGACTATCTTCACCGGTGACCTTTAGGCTGTCTGCGCGTCCCATAATGTTAATGGCGTAACCGCCCCCGCCGGCAGTTTTGCGGCAGATCGAGCAATAGCAGCGATTGTAAGGGTAGGGTGTGTCGGATTCGACAGAGAAATGAACCGCGCCGCAATGGCAGGAGCCTTCCAATTTCATGATGCTCTCCAGTAAGGTTGGCGAAGATGATACCAGACGTTCACGGCAGGTTGCGGATTCAATTCCGCAAGTCCGGGGTCCGGTTGAATGGAAGAGAAAGTGATTGTGAAAAGCCCAGTAGTGAGACGGTCAGGTCCAATGAGTATTGTTGACGAAACCTTCGCGAAGCGTGCCCCTTTGGTCATTTTTGTCGCGGTGGCGGCCGCCCTGATGATCGTTTCGTCAGCGCGGGCGGCACAGTTTCGCCAACTGCCGGAATTACCGGTCATCCCGCCGTCAATAACCTTCTCCGGTGAGCGTGATTTTCTGCAGGCCGATCTTGATCGGCTGAAGGTGCGGATTACAGCAGTTGAGGGCAAGCGAGCGACCCACCACCGCGACTGCGGACAAAGGCTGATGTCCAATGTGACAAGAAAACGCCAATGCTCTTTCCTTGCCCAGGAAATTCATCGGGATTCCTCACGTCTGCGCACGGCGATCAGTTCGCTGCGCAGCCGGTTTGGCGAGATCGAGAGAAATGCCCTTCAGCGCCGCCAGTCCGGTGCCTCCGGTGTCTCCGGTGCAGGGCGTGCCGTGCGTGAACCGGTGCGTGATAGAAGACCAAAACTTATGGCCGATGCGCTGGCCGCGGGCGACGGGTCATGGAAAGATTTACTGGCTCACGTTAAATCGATGATGGACAGAGGGGCAGGCGATCCTGCCGTTCGGGATGTTTCCGCATATCTGACGGGCCTGTATTCGGGGCAGATGGCTGCCGATGTACTGAATGACGCGTATTACAAGCACGGCGTCCGCCGGGCTCTTGCGGGAGACCACTGGTCCGCAACGCTTGCTTTCGCGCGGGCGGCGCGGGACAGACCTGATGACCTCCGTGTTTTCGAGTCCTTTGCCGATGCCGCCGGCCGTCAGCATGCCGGGCCTGCTTGTATCCAGTCAGGGCGCTGTGTATCCGGCAATGTCGCGCAGTGGGCAAAGCAGTTCGGCAACAAGCATGAGCAGGCGTTGAAAAAGATAATCGCAGCAGAGCGGAAACGGAAACTGAGCCTGAATGTTGCGGGTACTTTTCGCGTCCTCAGGGCTGCTGCGGTATATGCAGCAAAGAAAGAAGCAGGGGAGGTGGCGTATCCGCCTGCCGGTGATCCGGGGGATGAACTGGCCCCACAAGCGCTTGCGGCGGCGCGTAGCGGTGACTGGGCAGAGGCGGTCCGATTGTATGTCCGGCTATGGGAAAAAACCGAGCCGGGCCGCGCAGGCGTTTTTCTCGCCAGATATGCTCAGGCGTCTGGCGCCGCGACGGCTAAAGCACTGCTTGACGGGAACGCTTACCCGCCGACGTCGTCAAAGAGCGATCGGGAATACCTTGATGTGCTCAGGCGGGCCTACGCACAGGGGGATGATAACAGTCCGTTTGCCGGCTCGTTGAGCCAGGCTCAGATTATTCGTCTTCAAAGATGAGGCCGAAGATGTCTATTGTGAACAAATGACGCTGATTGAACCCGATGGCATCTGGTGTGATGTCCGAACACCTGCATTTCCGCCCGATCGTCCGGCGCTGTTTCTGGACCGGGACGGCACGTTGATTGACCTTGTCGATTATCTTTCGTCGCCAGCGGATGTGCGGCTGATCGATGATGCTGTGGACGCTGTAAGGTCCGCGAATGCGGCGGGTACCGCGGTCGTTATCGTGACAAACCAGTCGGGAATCGGCCGCGGATATTACGACTGGAACGCGTTCGAAGCCGTCCAGAAAAAGCTATATGAATTGCTGGAGGCGGCGAATGCCAGGGTCGACGCCGCCTATGCCTGCCCCCATCCGCCGCCGGATTCAGGCGGACCCGCAAATTCTTTGTACCGGAAACCGGCACCCGGCATGTTAATGCGTGCAGGTAAGGACCTGTCACTGGATCTTGCGCGGAGCCGGATTGCCGGCGACACAGCCGCTGACCTTGCCGCGGGAAAAGCGGCTGGGCTTCAGTCCGGCCTGCTCGTCGAAACCGGCTATGGCGATCGTGACCTCGCCGGGGCCGAGGCCCTGGCGGATCAGGATTTCAAGGTCGTCTGGGCGGCATGGAGTTGAGCTGAGATCTTGCCTGTCCCGTGCTTGCAAACCCTGGTCGTTCAAGTGTCTACTGCTGCGAATTGCGACCGTTTGCGCTGAAGTGGATTGCCGCTACCGGATAAGTTATTCGCGGGTCGAAACCGTGGATGAGATCAGCCGGATCGAGCACCCGGTTGTGCGGACTGTTCTGGAGCAGGAGGATTATACTTCTCCCACAGATTTC
>CAJQLI010000393.1 GCA_905479125.1 uncultured Alphaproteobacteria bacterium
TCCCGCCCGGGACGACAGAGGCCGGTCCTGTGCCGAACAGGTAGGCACGCACCATGCTCACCGCCAGCCGGTCGAAACGCAGCTCGTCGCGGAACCGGCTGGGGTTTTCAGGGCGCGTCCAGAAATTCGATGCGACAAGATGATCCTGCAGGTTTTTTCCGACCGGCAGATCAGACAGGCAGTCGATGCCGAATTCTTTGAGATGTGATGCCGGGCCGATCCCGGACAGCATCAGGAGTTGCGGCGTATTGAAGACACCGCCCGACAGGATGACTTCCTGGTCGGCCATCGCGGTAATCGTTTTTCCGCGGCGGGAATATTCAATGCCGGTTGCCGTCGTACCGTTCATCAGAATCCGGCCCGCATGGGCGCGGGTATGGACGGTCAGGTTGGGACGTCCTCGGGCCGGTTTGAGGAACGCATTGGCGGAAGACGAACGCCGGCCATTCCGGATCGTGTATTGTCCCTTGCTGAAACCGACAGGTTGCGGGCCGTTATAGTCGTCGGTGACGGGCAGGCCCTTTGCGTGTGCCGCTTCGATCCATGCTTCGAAAATGGGATCCATGGTCTTGGCGTGTTGGGTGCCGACAGGGCCATCGCCACCGCGCCAGGCGCTGGCCCCATTTTCCCAGGTCTCGCAGCGCTTGAAATAGGGGAGAACCTCAGCATGGGACCAACCGGTCGCACCATTACGTGCCCAGCGGTCGTAATCTCCGGGGTGGCCACGGGTATAGGCCATGATGTTGACCGATGACGATCCACCCAGGACCTTGCCGCGTTTAATGTGCAGGCGGCGACCGTTCATCGCTTCGTTCGGTTCGCTCATATAGCCCCAGTCGTGGAGCTTGTGCTCATGCATCTTGCCGACGCCGATCGGGATATGGATCAGTGGATCCCAGTCACGCCCACCGGCTTCGAGCAGGAGAACCGAAACTGTGGGGTCCTCGGTCAGGCGGGCGGCGAGCGTGCAGCCCGCCGATCCCGCGCCGACGATGATGTAGTCGTAACCTTTTGGCGCCATTGAAGTCTCTTGTTGTGTTCAGTTGTGCAGCATCAGGTGCGTTTCTCAGCCCCGACCTGCTTCATAAGCTGTTCCAGCGCCTCATAGGGCTGGGCGCCGACGACGCCGTAGCCGCCAGCCACATATGTGGGCACACCGGTTACGCCGTATTGCTGTGATTTCTGCCAATCGGCATCGATCTCCGCTTCGAAAGTACGTTCCTCGATGACCTTGCGGGCATCATCGACCGATAGTCCGACACTGCCGACGACTTCAAGCAGGACGTCGACCTCGCCGATGTTTTTCGACTCGACGAAATACGCTTTGTAGAGCGCCTCGTGCAGCTTTTCGCCGTCATCAAGCGTGTCGGCCCATTTGCCCAGTTCCTGGGCAAGGCGGCTGTTATAGGAATGGGTGCGTTTGCTATAGGGCAGGCCCTCGGCATCCATCCGTTCCTTCATGTCGGTATACATCTTGTCTGGATCCAGCCCGCGCTGCGCGTAGAACCCGGCCATCTCGCGGCCTTCGGCCGGCGTGTCCGGATGAAGCGGAAAGTGGATCAGCTTGATATCGATGTTGTAGTTTTCGCGGAGTTTTTCAATACGCACGGTACTGAGATAACACCAGGGTCAAACGTAGTCGCTGAACAGCTCCAGCGTGACGGGTTCGGCCATTTTTCTCTCCATTAATTGCTGATCGGTACAATGCCACGCCGCGCGCCTTTCGGCTAGTCGGTCAGGCGTTTGCAGGGGCGCTTTTGGTCTCTCCGACATCGTTGCCCTGATCGTATTTGAGGTCGCGATATTTGCCTGAAACCACGGGCTCGTATTTGGCGGGATTGTCGGGGCTTGTGCAGGTCGGGATGCATTCTATCAGCGCGTCGTAATTGGGCTGGGTGAAGAACCCTACAGACAATCTGCCGCGCGTCGGCTTGGAATTGACAGGGGGATTCACAACCCGGTGCATGTTCGACAGCCACGTATCGTTGGTCCAGCGCATCAGCAGGTCGCCGATATTGATGACAAAAAATTCCGGCCGCGTTTCGACATCGATCCAGTCGCCCTTGCGGGTGCGGACCTGCAGGCCGCCGGCTTCGTCCTCTCCCATCAGGATGGTCAGGAAACCGTAATCGGTGTGTTCGCCGGCGCGTATTTGTCCCGGCGGCGGGCCGTCGGCCAATAGCGGATAATAGTTCAGACGAATTGCCGTTACATGCTTGTCGAGCTTGTCCTCGAACCAGTTTTCCGGAAGGCCGAGCGCCATGGAGGCGATACGTCCCAGGTCGTGGATAAGGCGTTCCATCTCGGCGTAGTAGGCGAGAGATGCCTCGCGGAAGGAGGCGGGTTTGTCCGGCCAGATATTGGGGATGAAATATTGCTTGCCTTCGGGGCCGTTGAAATAGGGCTCGTCAGGCCAGTCCTGAGGACCGTAGTGATAAAATTCCTTGAGGTCCGGTGTCGCATCGGGGCGCACCGTGCGCCCGAGCGATTCTCCTTCCATCACGCGGAGTCCACGGGGCGTGTCTGGGATGGGATGAACGGTTTCGCGTTTGACGGGTTCGGGCTGTTCGAAAAAGCTGTGTGACGCTTCGCGCAGATCCTCTACCAGGTGCTGGTCTACGCCATGGCCTGAAATCGCAAAAAACCCGATATCGGTACAGGCGGCGGCGACTGCATCGGCAACCGCTTTCTTGCCTGCCGGGTCGCCCGACAGGAAGGGCGAAATATCAATAATCGGGACGGTGTCTAAAGACATATTCTTGGTCTCCGGGCTTCCGGGTTCGCGCCATCGTCTTCAGTTTATCACCCCAACTACGACGGGGCCAGAACGGCGTGAAACCGTGATTGCCCCCGGTCGTGTGGTGGCTAGCTGCCGATTGATTTCCGGCCGAGCGTTACCCGCACACCTTCGAGCGGAGGTGTCTCGGTCTCCTTGCCGAAGAGCCGGGCGATCTTCGAAAAAAGCATACGGATCGCGCGCCACAGTTTCGGCAGCAGCCATATCGCCAGCAGGATGAACACCACCAGTACGCCGATAAACACGGCGGGATGAGAGAGTGCCAGCCAAAGCCCGCCGAACACCGCGACGTCTTCCGAAACGGATGCGGTCCAGTTGGAGAACGGCTCCGGTGATGTGTTGATGAGCAAACGGCTGCCCGCCTTGATCGTATGCGTTGCGGCGGTCAGCACGCCGCCGCCGGCGCCCGCGGCAAGCATCTCGGCTGTACTGGCATCGGCAAACACTGTTGCTGCCAGGACGGCCCCTGCGGGCACGCGGATGAAAGAGTGGATGGTATCCCAGGCAGAATCCACGCCGGGGATTTTGTCGGCAAAGAATTCGACCACATACATTGCGCCCGCGGCAGCAATGACCCAGGGGTTTTCAAGTGTTTCCAGTCCGGGGGGCAGGTCCATCGATCCGGTTGCCCCCATGATGCCGAGCATGGCACAGGTGGCGTAAAGGTTCAGGCCGCTGGCCCATGCGGCACCCATCGACAGGGCGATTAATGCGGTAATATCCATCCTGCTACTCTAACTCCTACCTATTGGACTTCACCCTCTAATATGGGCATTTTGTGACAAATCCCAGCAAAGAAGTTGAATCGTTGACAGAACCTTTTGAAAACAAAAGACATTTTACGGTGCTTGGTGCAGGTGTCGTGGGGCTCTGTTGTGCGGTTTCACTGCAGAAAGACGGTCACAGCGTGACGCTTGTCGACCGGATGGACCCGGGAACCGGTACGTCCTTTGGCAATGCCGGTCTGATCCAGATAGATGCGGTTGTGCCGATTGCAACGCCGGGCATTCTCGGAAACGTCCCGCGTATGCTGCTCGACCCGAAGGGACCACTGGTTGTGCGCTGGCGTTATCTTCACCGGATTGCACCATGGCTCGCAAAATTTGTCCTGGCGGCACGTCCCGATAGCGTGGAACGGATATCGATGGCGCTCGCGTCGCTGCTGGATAGTTCGAACGACGCGTGGCTCGAACTGATCAAGGCGGCAAGCGCGCAGGAGGTCTGGCGGCAATCGGGAGAGCTTCATGTTTACCGGAAAAAGGAAGCATGGGATGCGGCGCAGTCGACCCATGAGCTGCGCCGCCGCCGCGGATCGTTGCTGGAAGACCTGACCGTTGACGAAATGCGCCAGCTCGAACCCGCACTTTCACCTGAACTTTATGCCGGGGTCTTCACCCCGAATGCGAATTCCATAACCCATCCGTTGCACCTGTCAGAGAAACTGTTCGAGCTGTTCCGCCGCAACGGTGGAGAATTCGTCAAAGACAATATTTTACGGATTGAAACCGGTTCTGACGGCGAACCGTCACAACTGGTCGGAGAGCACGAACCCCGCACGCTTGATGCGCTGGTCATTGCCGCCGGTGCCTTCTCAAAGCCTTTTGCAAAATCGGCTGGTACTTCGGTGCCGCTGGATACCGAACGCGGATATCACCTTTGGCTGCCTGACCCGGGAGTTGAAATGCGTCGTCCCATTATTGTCGGCGATCATCGGTTCGGGATCGTGCCCATGACCGGCGGAATACGCCTTGTCGGGACGGCGGAATTTGCGGGGCTGGAACTGCCGCCCTATTGGGATCGTGCGGATATTCTCGCTGAACTGGCCGCGCCGTTTGTGCCGGGGCTGAATCTGGACGGTGCCGAGCGCTGGATGGGATACAGACCGTCCCTGCCGGATAGCCTGCCGGTGATAGGCCGGGCACCGGGGCGCAAAGATGTCTATCTTGCCTTCGGCCATGGCCATCTTGGGCTGACAATGGGCGCGGTGACCGGGCAGCTTATCGCCGATCTTGCCGCGAACCGGACGCCGGCCATCGATCTCGCTCCATTCCGGGCCGAGAGATTCTGACGGAGAAATATGATGCGGATTCAGGCTGAAAATCTGACCGATATTGTTACCACGATTTTCGAGAAAACCGGCAGCACCGCCGACGAGGCGGCACTGGTCGCGGGGTCACTGGTGAAGGCAAATCTGATGGGACATGACAGCCATGGCGTCGGGCTGGTGCCGACTTATGTGCGTCATATTCAGGCCGGGTTGCTGATCCCCGGCACGTCGGCCGAATGCGTCAAGGATGACGGCGCGATCATGATGTTCGACGGTTGCCGAGGCTTTGGCCGGCGGGCAGGGGGTGAAGCGATGGAGGCCGCAGCGGAGCGGTGCCGCGATACCGGCGTGGTCCTGATGACACTCCGCAACGCGCACCATATTGGCCGTATCGGCGCCTATGGTGAGATTGCCATGGCACATGGGCTGATTTCCATGCATTTCGTCAACGTGATCGACCATGGACCAACGGTGGCTCCCTGGGGTGGGGGAGAAGCCCGCTACGTGACCAACCCTGTCTGCATCGCCGTACCGGGAACAGAGAATACCGAGCCGACATTGCTCGACATGGCGACCAGTCTGATTGCGCTCGGCAAGGCTCGTGTGGCCATGTCGAAGGGCGAGCAGATGGATGAAGGGCTGATGATCGATGCCGACGGCAAGCCGACGACCGACCCGTCCGTGATGTATGGAGACCCGAAGGGTGCGTTGCTGCCTTTCGGTGACCACAAGGGGTCAGGTCTTGCACTGATGTGCGAATTGCTGGCAGGCGGCCTGTCGGGTGGCGGCACCATTCAGCCGAATAACCCGCAGCTGCAGTCGATCATCAATAACATGTTCACTATCGTCGTCGACCCGGCGCGGCTGGTTGATATGACATGGTTGCAAAGCGAGATCGACGCGACGATCAACTATGTGAAATCCGCCCGACCTGCCGACCCGGACAAGCCTGTTATCGTTGCGGGGGACGCCGAGCGTGCGCGGACGGCCGAACGTATGGCAGCCGGAATTGAAATCAACGACGAGGCCTGGGCTGAAATAACGGCGACAGGCGAAGGAGTCGGGATGGAAAACAGCGTGTTCGACGTCGCGTGATCGAACGGGACCCGGCGTCAGTTCTTCAGGTCGACTGTGACCGAGGGCACTGCACCTGCTGCCTCGACGAATTCGGGCGCGCAGACAAAAACCCGGGCGGCCGGGATGCTATGCGCTGAAACAAGCTCGTCCCTAACGGCCGCTATCCTGGCCGTCGCCAGGGCTATCGCGGTTTCGCGGTTTGCCTTCGGTGTGATTTTTTTCAGCGCCGCAAGATCAGATTCCGTCGCCGGGCCGCACATGGATGGTGCTTCCTTCGGTTTCTTTTTCAGATAGGCCGCGATTTCCGCGATCCGGCCCTTCAAAGCCGGTGAAAGCGCTGATGACCCGGCAGTGAATTCGATGGGTTTGATTGATATTTTCGGCGCTCCGACGGAATCGACAATCGCCACGACCGCGCCGAGCGGGAAGGCGATCTTGACGGCGGTCAGGAGCGTCTTCTGCATGGCGCCGCCAATGGCCTGTCCGATGGCATCGTTCAGATTGAACTTGGGGTCTTCAAGCGATCCTGTGATGGGGATCGACAGTTTTATGATGCCTTTGCTGTCCTGAATCAGACCCAGAGCGGTCTCGATCGGCGGCCCTGATTCCACAATCCTGCCGTCTTTACGCGTTGGCGCCGGTGTTACTTTCAGTCGGCTGATGGTCAGTAAAGTTTTTGCATCGATCTTGCTGTCCGTCAGTTTGAGCGCAATATCGCCGTCTGCGCGACCCTGACGAATGGTGTGTTTTATTGCAGGCCGAATATAGGCGTTGAACTTGAACAGTTCGATGTTCTTGAAGCCAACCCCGAGGTCGGCGGTGGTCTTCTCAAGGTCAGGTTTCACCGAGCCGTCGATCTGGACACGACCGAACTGGCCGAGACCCAGCAGCACGTCCAGACTCGCATTGGTCTCGGGCTTCGCCGTATCGAAATCGCGCAATGACGCCTGGAAGCGTGACGTCTCGATCAGGAAAGGTGGTGTCACCGAACTGTCGACAAACTCCAGTTTACCGTCTGACAAGACAGCGCTGCCGATACGGATCGTGCCAGCCTTATCGGCAGGCGCGGGGGAGGGGACAGGTGATTTTGTTCCGGTGTTTTTCGCATCCGGCATCGTCGGCAGCGCTATCTGACCTTCGGCGTCCCGGACGAGTCGTCCAGAAAGCCCCAGGGCCCGGAGTGACTCTATGTCGAGCCCGCCATCCTTATCGGCCTTGATATCCGTCACCAGCAGGGACTTTAAACCGATCCGGGGCAGGGTAGAGGTGTCCGTCGACCCGGTCGTCGACAGACCGGCTATGGACGCTTTTTTGACAGAACTGCCGGAGGGGGTAATCGCAATCCCCGCCGCGCTGGCGGATTTCAGGTCGAGGCGAAAGGGATCGTCTGCGGCGAGTATTGCCTGAAAATTGCTGAGTTCGATATCGCCAGAGAGCGACAGGCCACCGCCAGGGGAATTGCCGGTGGTCGGGTCGATAGCGATGGTGCCTGTCCAGACGGCAGTTTTCTGGGCGATTGACCAGCGTTTGTCGGTGCTCTGGGAAGAGACTCCGGTGGCGGTAAGCCCGCCTGCCAGAGACAGCTTCATGCCGCCTGCTTCGGTCTGGCCGAATGATATGCGGTTCGCTGTACTATCGACCGACACCGCCGCAGCGCTGACGCCGAGTTTCGGTGCTTCAAGTGCGACGCCCGTGAGTCCGAGACTACCCGTAACCTCGCCCGAGATACGACCGTTTGCCGCGAGGTTTATAAGCGCGTCTTTATAGGTCACGCGAAAAGTCCTGGCATCCAGCCGATCGATCCCGGCAGGTTTGAGCGCACCTGAAAGGGCCTTTGCATCAATAACGCCGGAGAGCTTCGCAGAGAACGCGGCTGTCTGCGGTGGCAGTGTCAGCTCGACCTGACCGGTCAGGTCGAGCTGTTCGGGCGCGACGGTAAGGCCTGACTCAGGCTGGTCGAACTTTGCGTTGGTAAGCCTGGCGGCAACTTCGCTGCGGATTTTCGTCGAACCGGCATTCTTCGGGTCTTGCTGGAGCGTGACCCCCGATTTCGTCAGGTCGAAGCTGGCGCTCGTCGCGGACAGGGAGACCTTGCTGATGCGGTTGAGGAAGGCGAAGTCGCTGGCGGATGCTGTGCCTTTGATATCCATCGTCGGGAGCGCGTCTATTGCCGCGCCGGTGCCGGGCAGACCGGCCCGGGCATTTCCGTCCCAGGCCAGATCTTTCGCGTTGACTTCGAACAGGGTCGTTCGAACTCGAGTCGTGGCGAGAGACGCTTTTCCGTCGAATGACAGGGCAATGCCGCTATCGTTCCCAATGCCCGCTAGGGCCTTGCCCTGAATGGCTGCAACACCTGAAATATCTTTTATGCGGCCGGTGGCGATGAGGTCTTTGAAAGCCGCGAGATTCAGGGCTGCCACATTTAGCGAGAGTTCAGCGCTGGGTTGTTCGGCGAAAGGCAGGGCTGTGCCGTCAAATTTGACTTGCCCCCCGCTGGTCATGACTGACAGAGAAACGCTCGCCGGTTTTGCCGGGTCGAGCGTGGACAGGCGATCTATCCGAAGTTTCTCTACAAGGGCCTTCTGAAGGGCAGGGCCCAGGTTGAGAGTGATCTGGCTGTTATCGATGGCGATATTGTCTGCTTTGAGCTGCCATGGCGCGCTTGGTTCGGCCGGTGTTTCGGTTGCCGCAAACGCCATTGGAAACCCACCGACCGACCAGAGGCCTTTTGCGTCCCGCCGGATATCTATATCGGCATCCGAAACCGACAACTCGCTGATCGTGATCTGACGAAGTGCGATATCCGCCAGGCTGATACGTAGCCGCGCTTTGCCGACGAGGATATCCTCGCCATCGGGGCCTACCGATTTGAAATTCTCCAGTTCGATCTGGCCGGTGGCGGGGTTAATGCTGAGGCCGCCGACCTGAACGGATTTCGCGCCGAGTTTCCCTAGCTGCGATTCAATCTGCCATGTGGCGACGGGCGGCAATGCAAAGTAGATCGCACCGCTCAGGATGAGGATGAAAAGGGCTAGAAAACCCGAACGCCTGGCCCACTTTGGCCGACGCGCCGGAGGCTTGGGGACGGGAATATCGGTCATACTGATAAAGCTAACTCGTTGGCGCCCTGAACCGGGCGCTTATTGTTTGGCTGGCCCGTCTACGGTGCCGTGCCGGAGTACGTCAGAAACATTGTATATAGCGCTTCGATTGCGACAATTTTAGGGCACATTTCGTTCCCATCGAAAGCTCGAATGACAGGCCCGGCACGGGCCGTTTAGCTGTCAGCGCCAGTCGATCAGCTTGGTGAATGCCTTGTGCAGCGCGCCGTCAGCATTGGCGAGGTCATAGGGGACGTCGAAATGCTGATATCCCGCGGCATCGCACATTTCCAGCTGGTGGCCGTTTTCGATCCAGGCGCTGGCATAGCGAGACTGGTGCAGAAAATACTCCGAGAGCTCGTTCTCGCCCGTACCGAGTATTAACGGCCCCATCTGATTCCCGGTGGGCGGTACATGAGAAAGCGGGCTGAGTGTTTCAACGCCCGCATCGTCAAGGCGGATGTAATTGTTGATGTAAGTCGCGGCGATGGGGGCTAGATCGAACAGGCCGCTGACGATGACGGAGGCCTTGAAGGTTTCAGGCGGCACGGACGGGTTGCCGCTGACGCCACCGCCGAGCACCATGGCTGCCAGATGGCCTCCGGATGAATGTCCGGCGAGATAGAACCGGTCGCGGTCAAACCCGTAACTTTCCGAATTGTCCCACAGATGCAGAATCGCACGTTCGACCTGATCAACCATCGCGGCCAGTGAAATATCCGGGCAGAGCCCGAATCCGATGGCCGCAAAGGCGGCCCCTTTTTTGACAAAGTTCTCGCCGATGAACGAATAGGAATCCTTGGTCATGCTCAACCAGTAACCGCCATGCAAAAACACGATCAGCGGCGCCGGGCCATCGGTGTCGGGGTGAAGAATGTCCAGTGTCTCACGCTCTCCGTTGCCATAGGCGATGTCGAGGTCGCACCGGACGGAATTGCGAACCGCGGCGCTATCGGTGGCCCAGCGGTCGAGATCCCCCTGATGGTCGGGAACTGCCCACCGATTGTTATATGCGGCGTCGCGTTTCAATTGAGCGGCGCGGGCATCGTCGTCCATGGCGCGATAGGCGAACATTTCGTTGCTGTCGCGATCAAGGATGTCGGACGGAATTTCGGCGAAATCCATGCCTTGGTATTTGCGATAATCGTTCTGGTCGGCCATGTCGAAACGCCCTGATTTTGTTGTGGCCGCCACCCTGAACGAGGCTGGCCCGGATCACAACGGGGCTCTAGAATAATTCAATCAGTTAGATGTCTTATGGATTCATTTCCGCTAGGCTTGGGCCTCGGGATGACCGGAATTTAAAACCACTACGCAGGGACAGCACAATGTCGAAAAATATCCACATCACCATCGCCGCAGGCGATATGGACCGTGTCGCCGCAATCAAGGACGGCCGCGTTCAGGTCGAAGGCTGCGACGTAACCTTTATTCCGATGGAGCCGGAGGAAGTTTTCTTCCGCGCGTTCCGGAATGCCGAGTTCGATTGCTGCGAGCTTTCGTTTTCCAGCCATATGCGGGTCACGTCGCAGAACAAGGCAGACTATGTCGGCATCCCCGCATTCGTAAGCCGGGTGTTTCGCCATTCGGGATTTTACATTCGTACCGACCGGGGGATCACCAAGCCTGAAGACCTGCGAGGCAAGCTGGTTGGGCTGCCCGAATACCAGATGACGGCACCGGTCTGGATGCGCGGCATCCTGGAAGACGAATACGGCATCAAGCCGGAAGAAATCCGCTGGCGGTCCGGCGGACAGGAAGAAGCCGGTCGCGATGAGCGCACACCGTTTGAGGCACCTCCCGGACTGGACCTGCAGCCTATTCCGCAGGACCGTACGCTGGTCGAGATGTTCGAGGCCGGAGAGCTCGACGCGCTGATGACGGCGCGTGCACCATCCAGCTTTAATCTGGGCAAACCCAATATTGATCGGTTGTGGCCGAATTTCCGCGAGGTCGAAAAGGAATATTACCGCAAGACCAAGATGTTCCCGATCATGCATCTGATGGGTCTGCGCAAGGACCTGCACGAAGCACATCCCTGGCTGGCCGGCAGCATCTACAAGGCGCTGATCGAGTCGCGCGACATTGCCTATGAAGACCTCGCCAAGACGGCCGCGCTCAGCATCGCGTTGCCCTGGGTGGATGCGGAGCGGCGCGATACCATCGAATTGATGGGCAATGATTTCTGGCGCTACGGCGTTGAAGAATGCCGTCATGAGATCGAGGCGCTTGCGCGTTATTCGCATAGCCACGGTCTGTCGGAACGCCTGTTGACGCCGGAAGATCTTTTCGCGCCGTCGACGTTGGAAATTTCGAAAATCTGAGGGACCGTCCTGACAAGCGGGAAAAACACCGTAACGTCTTAAGGACAGAAAAAATCGGAGGATAAGACGATGGAGCTTCCATCAAGTGACGACATCTATTCGCTCAAGGTCGATGATTTCGATACAGCGAAACTGCTGACAAATGCCGCGCGTCAGCGCGATGAGCGTGGCCTGAAGGATGTCTTCATCGTCGATGCCGATTCACATCACTACGAAACGGAGTCAGTCGCCGAACTGCTCGAATACATCGAAGACCCCGTGATGAAGCAGTTATCGAGATCTGCGCTCGGGGTTGCGCGGAAATCGCGCGGCTTCCCGTATTCCCGTGTCGGCTATCAGGATGTTGGCGGACGCATCACGCGCGAGCCGCTTCGACAGATGGAACAGACCGTTCCGGATGGCAATCACCGGGATGTTCAGCTTGCGCTTAAGCGGATGGATACGATGGGGATCGACGTTTCGGTTCTGCTGCCGACGCCGATGATGTTGATGGGCATGCACCCCCAGGCGGAGTTCGAAGCGCAGGTGGCGCTCGCGTATAACCGTTGGCTGGTCGAGAAAGTGCTGTCTGGCTCGGACCGGCTCAAATCCTTTGCGTACTTGCCGTTCAACGACCCCGAAATGGCCTATCGTATCGTTCAGGAATTCAAGGATGTGCCCGGTATCATCGGGTTCCTGGTGACATCGGTGCGTACCAATGCCATCCATGAAAACGTTTACGCAAAGACATACGCGGCCATTCAGGAAGCAGGGAAGGTCCTGTCTTTTCATACCGGCTATGACTGGGACGACCCTACTTTCGGCAGTCCCAGCCGGTTCGTTGCCGTGCAGGCAATCGGATACCCGTTCTATAACGTGGTCCACTGCGTGAACTGGCTGTGCAACGCCATGAACGAACGCTTCCCCGACCTGAAGGTTCTCTGGATGGAGGGCGGCCTTGCGTGGGTGCTCTGGGTGATCCAGCGGATCGATTCCGAATACCGGATGCGCTCGTCGGAAGTGCCGGGACTGAGGAAACTGCCCAGCGAGTATATGCGCGACATGTACTATACCTCGCAACCGCTTGAGGCTGGCGACAGTCACCTGCTGAAAATGACCATGAAGGCAATCGATGCCGGGAACCAGGTGCTCTACGCATCCAATTACCCGCTGCCGGATATGGATGTGCCGTCTGTGATCTGGGACCTGGATTTCCTCGATGAACAACAGAAGCGCAATATCCTCGGCGAGAACGCACGCAAGTTGTTCAAGCTCTAGGAACTGTTCTGCAACAACTTTGGGGGGGATGAGATGATGCTGTCACCGGACCATTACGACTACGTACCTATGCCGGATCGTTCCCCGCTGAAGTGGCCCGGCGGTCACCGCATCGCGGTAATTTTCACGATCAACTGCGAGTTCTGGCCGATGACCTG
>CAJQLI010000394.1 GCA_905479125.1 uncultured Alphaproteobacteria bacterium
CGCCCGCAAACCGACACGCGCCCGTTCCAACGTTATATCTGCGTTCCGGGCGCCCCACTTGATACCCAGCTGGCGATCTTCCAGTTGAAGTGCTGCGCCGACGACGCTCACCCGGTTGAGATATCGAAGGCTGCTTTCTGTCTGTGCGGGTCCGGAGAGCTCGTTCAGCAACAGCGCCAGGACGTCGCCGCTTCCACTGGCAACCGGCTCCGAGGGAGTTCCTGGTTCTGCGGTCGCGGCGCCCATATTGAACTGGAAGGCGCCCGCCGTGTCCCGGATCAGACGGATGCGGGGGCGGATGATCTCCAGGCTCGTCGGTGCGACTTTCCCTTCTGTCAGGGCGCGGGCGCTCAGGGTTACCGATACTTCGCGAATGCGGGCAACCGGTCGCACGGCATCTTTTTCGATAAGCTGGACGCCCAGTGCGCGGACGTCCAGCGCACGTTCCCAGCCCGCCCAGGTGAGGATGAGGTCGTCCAGTTCAGCCCGAAAGCGGGTATCCTGGCGTTGCAACAGATCCTGCGCGTAGGGCATCAGAAACTGGATAGATACCGGACCCTGCGACAGCCGCCAGGCAGACCCGGCGACAAGCAGCCCCAGCACCAGCAAAATGCCGCATAGCACTTCGAGGCAAACGATCGATGTTCTGCGGATCATCCGGAAACCATGGGCGACGCTAAATGTTAATCCCGCCTCGTTCTTGACGTTGCGGACTCTGAATCGCAGTGTGCTGGAATCCTAACCGATTTGGAACGCTCGATTTGGCACTTTTCTCGGAAATATGGGGCAATGGCACTGATCGTCTGCCTGTAGCCGGAAATACCGGCCAGGAGGAGGTTCATCGCCAGCGCTGGCGTGAGGCTGCTGCACGCTGCGAGGATCCTGACCTGGCCGGCTATGCAATGGCCGTACTCGAGGCCACCGGCGAAGAAGACCGGCATGGATCGGGCTTGCTCACGGCGATATTCGGCAATAGTGCGTTTCTGAGCCAGTGCCTGATTTCCGATCTGTCATTCGCCCGGCAATTGCTCGAATACGGTCCTGACGCAGCATTCGACGATGCCTGGGCAGCGGCTGCCGACCGATCCGCGCTTGCACGCGAGACAACAGATCAGGTCAAAGAACGGTTGCGTGTGGCAAAGCGCCGGGCGGCACTGGCCATTGGAGCTGCCGACATCGCGAATATATGGTCGCTGGAGCAGGTGACAGGTGCTTTATCCGATTTCGCCTGCGCCGCCCTGCAGTCGAGTTGCCGTCATCTTTTGCGCACACTCCATGAAGCGGGAGAGCTTGCCTTGCCCGACCCGGACGATCCCGAGGTCGATAGCGGCCTGATCATCCTCGGCATGGGCAAGCTTGGCGCGCGCGAGCTGAACTATTCCAGCGATATCGATCTCATCGTCCTCTTCGACCAGGACACCGTGCCGTTTACAGGCGATGGCGGCCTGCAGCACCTGTTCACCCGGCTCGCCCGTAATCTCGTCGCGTTGATGGATGAGCGCACGCGGGATGGTTATGTGTTCCGCACCGACCTGCGTTTGCGGCCAGACCCTGGCGCGACGCCGCCGGCGATTTCCGTTCTGGCGGCCGAAGTATATTACGAAAGTGCCGGGCAGAACTGGGAACGGGCGGCAATGGTGAAGGCCCGGCCTGTCGCCGGGGACGTGCAGGCAGGTCATGCTTTTCTCGATTTGCTGCGGCCTTTCATGTGGCGGCGGTCACTCGATTTTGCCGCGATCCAGGATATTCAGTCGATCAAGCGTCAGATCAATGCCCATCGGGGCGGCGCGGAGATCGCGGTCGGGGGGCATAACATCAAGCTCGGGCGCGGCGGTATCCGGGAGATAGAATTCTACGCGCAGACCCAGCAACTTATCTGGGGCGGTCGCGATCCGGAGATGAGAGTACGTGGCACCATAGAGGCAATCACCCGGCTTACCGCCGCCGGACACGTCACGCAGCAGGCGCTTGAGGACCTGACGAAGGCCTATCATTTTCACAGGCGCCTGGAACACCGGCTCCAGATGACGGATGACCGTCAAACCCATGAACTGCCCGATGATGACGAAGGGTTGCTGAAATTGTCGGTTTTCCTGGGTTATGAGACGCTGGAAGCGTTTACAGATGAGCTGCTGACCGAACTCCGGACGGTCGCGAAGCATTATGCCGCCTTGTTCGAAGACGAAGGCGATCTTGCGGGTACGGGCAATCTTGTCTTTACCGGCGCGGAAGATGATCCGGACACGCTGAAAAATCTCGCTGAAATGGGTTTTGCCGAGCCGGCGACGATATCGACGATTGTTCGTGTCTGGCATTCGGGGCGTTACCGGGCGGTTCGGAGTGCGCGTGCCCGCGAGCTGCTGACGGAGCTTGTCCCCGTTCTGCTCGAAGCGGTTGCCGCATCGCCCAATCCTGACCTGGCGTTTCGCAGGTTCGACGAATTTCTTCAGGGCCTGCCAGCCGGGATACAGCTGTTTTCGCTGTTTACGGCCAATCCAGGATTGTTCGACCTGGTCGCCGAAATTATGAGTGCGGCCCCCAAACTGGCCGGTTGGCTCAGCCGGTACCCGATTTTGCTGGATGGTGTCCTGAATGCCGATTTTTTCGATGCTGTGCCGGACGCTCAGGAAATGGCCGTCGAGCTGGGCGAGGCGGGAGAGCAGGCCCGGGACTTCCAGGATTTTCTCGATATCGAGCGCCGGTGGGCCAATGACAAGGTGTTCCAGATTGGCGCTCATATGCTCCGAGGCCGCCTGTCACCGCTCGATGCGTCCGGGCCGTTGTCGAATGTTGCTGATACCTGCCTGATGGCGCTGCTGCCGGAGATCGAACGCACTTTCTCCGAGGATCACGGCAAGGTGCCGGGCGGTACCATGGCCGTTATCGCTTTCGGAAAACTGGGTAGCCGGGAAATGACTGTCAGTTCAGATCTGGATCTGATGTTTATCTATGATTGTCCGCCGGACGTGTCTGAATCAGATGGCAGGAAACCGCTTTCACCCGGCCAGTATTACGCCCGTCTGTGTCAGCGTTTTATTGGCGCGATCACCGCGCCGACCGGTGAAGGCAGGCTGTACGAAGTCGATATGCGGCTGCGGCCGGCGGGTAGTGCCGGGCCGATCGCCTCGTCGCTGGAGGCGTTTACGAAATACCAGCAGACGGATGCCTGGACCTGGGAATATCAGGCGCTGACGCGTGCCCGTGTGGTGTGCGCCGAAGGTGACCTCGGCGCTCGGTTTGAGGACGTGATGCGGTCTGTGCTGATGGTCCCGCGTGACGGGGACAAAATCCGTGCGGATGTGGCCGAGATGCGCACCCGCCTGCGCAAGGAACACGGCACCGATGATGTCTGGTCGGTCAAACATCTTGAAGGTGGCCTGGTCGATATCGAATTCATCGCCCAGTATCTCCAGCTTCGTCATGCGAGTGAGCACCCGGAGATTCTGGCTGGCGATACGATGTCGGTTCTGATGAGGGCAGGGGATACCGGGTTGATCGACGGCACGCTTGCCGGCGACCTGGTGGAGGCCGTGCGCCTGTGGCGAAACCTGCAAGGCATTCTCCGCCTGACGGTGGAAGGTAGTATCGACGCGCGAACGGCCGCCCCGGCATTGAAAACCATGCTTGCGCGGGCGTGTGGTGCTGTTGACTTCGATGCGCTGGTGCAAACAATGCAGGTGACGGCGGAACGGACAAAAGAGCATTTCGACACTGTCTTCCCGCCGACCGCGTCATAGATCAAAGATCAATAACTCAAAACAAGACCTAGAGGGAGCAGAAGATGCCAAGCAAGGGAATTACCAATACCACGAGAGATAACGAGGTTTACGAGGGCTATCTGAGCGAGCCGGATGGCGATGATAAACTCCCCGGTATTCTTATAATTCCGGCGATCTTTGGCACAGATGATGAAATGATGGCGCTTGCCGATGCCTGGGCGGCGGACGGGTTTGTCGTTTCGGTTCCAGATATTTTCTGGCGCGTCATGCCGGGTCCGACAGCCGATATGGAAAAAGCCTTTGGCCGCTATGAAGCGTTCGATGTGGAGCAGGGCTACAAGGACGTCGAGGACCTGTTGGCAGACCTGCGCGCCAATCCGCGCTGCAACGGTAAAGTCGCCGTGCTCGGTTTCTGCTTCGGTGGCCGGTATGCCCAGTATGCAGTGGCACGTCTTGGCGCC
>CAJQLI010000395.1 GCA_905479125.1 uncultured Alphaproteobacteria bacterium
ACGATCAAGGATCGTGTGGCTGGGGGCGGCGTCAAGTGCAGATGAATAGGAGCCGTCCGGCATCGTTTCCTCACGGTCAGGAGATCAATCAGGAGAGTTAACGAACACTTCACAATAAATTGGTTAATTTCTGGTATACCGATGGCCATATTCGAATGTGTTCGCCCTTTTGCGGGGGGCGCCAAAAAGTTTCGTAATGGCTGCCTCGTCCCGCCAACATCCGTCTGGGAAGACCAATGTCCAATAACGAAGACAGCAAAAAGCAGGAATTGATCGATAAAATTGCCCGCACTTCCCGGCGTGGAGCTGGAAAACGGGCAGGTGACATCGAGCGTTTCACGCGACAGTTTTTCGCGAACGTATCTCCGACAGACTGCGCGGAGACCGGACAGGACTGCCTCCGCGGAGCGGTCTCTTCACTATGGCAGTACGCCCAGTCCCGCAAACCCGGCACAACCAAGATCCGGGTATTCAACCCCGACCACAATAAAGACGGCTGGTCGTGCGGCCATACCGTCGTCGAAATTGTCAACGACGACATGCCGTTCCTGGTCGATTCGGTTACGGCGGAACTCAACCAGCGTAACCTGACAGTCCACCTGATTATCCATCCGGTCATCGCATCCAAGCGCAGTGCAGCGGGAAAATTAACGGCGGTCGCCAAGGCGGACGACACCCTGGATACGGTCGCCGAATCCATCATGCACCTGCAGATCACGGAACAGACCGATGCCGGCATGCTCAAGGAACTGGCAAAATCGCTCACGAAAGTTCTGGGTGATGTGCGTGCAGCGGTTGAAGATTGGCGGCCGATGCGGGTCCGTATCGCCGATGTCATCGCCGAGCTCGATTCAACGTTGCAGACGGCAAGCGTGCCAAAGGACGAAATCGAAGAAAGCGCTGCATTCCTCCGCTGGCTCGACGACAACAATTTCACGTTCCTAGGATACCGCGACTACGCGTGCAAAGGCAGCACCAAGAAACAGACCCTGTCGATTGTCCCGCGATCGGGTCTCGGCCTTCTGCGTGACAACAAGGTAACCGTGATCGAAGGGATCTCGGACGGTGCGGTACTTCCACCCGATCTTGCCGCTTTCATGAAACACTCCGCCCTTGTCCTGATCAATAAAGCCAATCAGCGGTCGACCATTCATCGTGGCGTGCATCTCGACACCGTCATGGTCAAAAAATTCGACACCCGCGGCAACACCGTAGGCCAGCGCCTGTTCGTCGGTCTGTTCACCTCGACCGTCTACACCCAGCAGGTACAAGCGATCCCGGTGATCCGGCGCAAAGTGCGCAAGGTCGTTGATGAATCCGGTTTTTCGCCGAACGGGCACGACGGCAAGGCGCTGACCCATATTCTGGAGACCCTGCCCCGGGACGAGCTTTTCCAGATCAACGCTGCGGAACTGAGAGACATGGCGACCGGCATTCTGCATCTGCAGGAACGCCAGAAAGTCGCGATGTTCATCCGGCGAGATCCGTTCGGGCGCTATGTATCCTGTCTGGTCTACGTTCCGCGCGAACGTTATACGACGCGACTGCGCCGACAGTTCCAGGAAGTTCTGTCGGCCGGTTTCGGCGGTCAGGTAACCGCATTTTACACCCAGCTTTCAGATGAAGTTCTGGCGCGGCTGCATTTCATCGTTAAAACCGAGCCCGGCAAGGCCTTCCCCAAAAAGATCGCCGATATCGAAGCCGACCTGGTGGAAGCCGCGCGCGACTGGGCGGACGACCTGGCCCACGCCCTTGCCGCTGCACATGGCGAAAGCGCCGGTGTTGCGACCTTCGAACGCTATCGCAATGCCTTCCCGGCGATTTACCGGGACCGAGCCTCTGCAGCCAGTGCAATTGACGATATCAACAAGATCAATCATGTCATCGAAACCGGCGACATCGCGATGGATCTTTTCCGCACGAACGGAGATGCGGAAACGTCCGTCCGTTTCAAAATGTTCAACAAGGGTGCATCCGTGCCCCTGTCGGACGTTTTACCGATGCTCGAAAACATGGGCCTTCGGGTAATCGACGAAATTCCGCATGAAATTCGCGATGCCGAAGATCAATGCGCCTGGATACACGATTTCGGCATGGTCACCCGTGACGATTCTGAAATCGATGTGGATGAGATCAAGGAAGCCTTCGAAGAGACGTTCCATCGCGTTTGGAACAACGAGGTCGAGAACGACGGTTTCAATGCAATGGTCGCATCCAGCGGGCTGAGCTGGCGACAGATCATCGTGCTGCGGGCATACAGCAAGTATCTGCGCCAGGCCGGTATTCCGTTCAGCGAAACCTACATGGTGGAAACACTTTCACGGAACGCCGGGATCACGCGCGACATTATTGCACTGTTCGAAGAACTGTTCGATCCGGATCGGCAGTCGAAAAAATCCACGGTGACGAGATTGCAAAACCGGATCGCCGGTGCCCTGGAAAAAGTGCAGAACCTGGACGAAGACCGGATTCTGCGGCGCTTTCTCAATCTGGTCGATTCCACGCTGCGAACTAATTTCTACCAGTCGGACGCGGACGGTGAGGCCAAGTCATACGTATCGTTCAAGTTCGACAGCGCCAACGTCCAGGACCTGCCGCTGCCACGCCCCATGCGCGAGATATTCGTTTATTCACCCCGCATGGAAGGCGTTCATCTGCGCGGCGGCAAAGTCGCCCGCGGCGGCATTCGCTGGTCCGACAGACGCGAGGATTTCCGCACCGAAATTCTCGGCCTGATGAAAGCCCAGATGACCAAGAATGCAGTCATTGTCCCCGTCGGGGCCAAGGGAGGCTTCGTTCTCAAACAACCGCCGACATCCGGCGGGCGCGAGGCACTGCAGGAAGAAGGGATCGCCTGCTACAAACTGCTGATCGGCGGCATGCTGGATATCACCGACAACATCCAGAGCGGCAAAATCGTTCCGCCGAAGCAGGTTGTGCGGCGTGATGACGACGACCCCTATCTGGTCGTTGCCGCCGACAAAGGCACCGCGACATTCTCCGACCTCGCCAATGGCGTCGCACGGGATTACGGATTCTGGCTCGACGATGCCTTCGCATCAGGCGGATCAGCCGGCTACGATCACAAGAAAATGGGCATTACAGCCCGCGGCGCCTGGGAGTCCGTAAAACGGCATTTCCGTGAAATGGGCATCAACACGCAATCCGACGACTTCACTGTCATCGGTGTCGGCGATATGTCGGGAGACGTCTTCGGCAACGGCATGCTGCTATCCAAGCATATCAAGCTTGTTGGCGCATTTAACCACATGCATATCTTTATCGACCCAGACCCCGATCCGGCGTCGAGCTGGAAAGAACGCAACCGGCTGTTCAAGATGGGCCGGTCGTCATGGTCGGATTACGACACCAAACTGATCTCCAAGGGCGGTGGCATTTTCGACCGGTCGGCCAAGTCTATCAAGCTGACGCCGCAGATTGCCGCGTTATTCGACCTGGACGGCAAGGAAACAATTTCTCCCAACGATCTTATTCGGGCAATCCTCCTTTCGAATGCCGACCTGATGTGGTTCGGCGGTATCGGCACATACGTCAAATCGTCCGACGAGCCGGATTCAGCAGCAGGCGACCGGGTAAACGATCCCCTTCGCGTCAATGGACGCGAGCTGAACTGCAAGGTAATCGGTGAAGGTGCCAACCTGGGCATCACCCAGCTGGGCCGTATCGAATTCGCGCTCCGCGGTGGACGCATCAATCCGGACTTTATCGACAATTCGGCCGGCGTCGCATCGTCCGATCATGAAGTAAACATCAAGATCCTGCTGGGCGAAGTGATTGCCGACGGCAAACTGGACCTGGCGGAACGCAACAAGATCCTGGTCAAAATGACCAAGGATGTCGCAGCCCACGTGCTGATGGACAATTATCGCCAGAGTATGGCGCTGACCCATGCGGAAGCACAGGCCGGCGAAACCGTCGGCGAAGCGGCCCGGTTTATCCGGGCCCTGGAAAGGTCCGGCGAGCTGGACCGCTCGGTCGAATTCCTGCCGGACGACGAAGAGCTGGAAGAGCGCAAGGTGCGCAAGCTGGGCCTGACAAGGCCGGAGCTCGCCGTGTTGCTGGCCTATGCCAAGATGACTTTGTACGAAGACATTCTGGCAAGCGACGTGCCGGACGACCCCTGGCTGTCACGCGATATCGGTTTGTATTTCCCGCCCCTGTTGGCAGAAAAATACGGCGACTACCTCGGACGCCACCGACTGCGCCGCGAGATAAGCGCGACATATATCACCAACAGCCTGGTGAACCGCGCCGGGCCGACATTCATCACGGATCTGGAAGACGAAACCGGCGCCACACCGGCCAAGATCGCCCGCGCCTATCTGACCTGCAGACGCGTGTTCGGACTGGCACAGTACTGGGCTGCGATCGAGGCGCTGGACAACGTCATCCCGGCCGAGGTTCAGACAACCCTGAACCTCGATATTCTCAACCTGATGAAACGGGGAACGATCTGGTTTATCGAAAAGTCAGGCCGGGACCTTAATGTTTCGGACTCGGTCAAATCTTTCGAACCAGGCATCGCAGCACTCGCACAATCCCTTCACACTTATCTGTCCGACGACCTGGCAGCGAGCGTGGATGCCAATGCGGCACGCTACGAAGAACAGAAAGTGCCGGCCAAACTTGCCCGCGGGGTTGCCCATCTGGAGGTGTTGTTTGCCGGCTGCGACATCGTCCGCATCGCCCAGCGGGTCGGTGAAAGCGTTGGCGATACCGCGACGGCTTACTATGCAATCGGCGCCCGGTTCGGTTTCGACTGGCTGCGCGAAACGGCGCAGCGGATCAGTTCGGACAATGAGTGGCAGACCATGGCCGTGTCCGCGATGGTGGATGAACTATACGACCAACAGGCCAACCTCACCGGCCGCATCATCGATACTGCCGGTGGCGCCGCCGCAGTCAAAGTGGTGATGGAAGCCTGGGAAGAATCACGGGAACACGATGTTTCCCGTGTAAACCAGACCCTGCAGGACCTGAGACGCGCCGAAGTTATCGACCTCGCGATGCTATCGGTCGCGACCCGCCATATCCGGGCCCTTATAGAAGGATAACCTGCATTCTTGCGCCTCGTACCGCTTTATCGGTACGAGGCGGCACAGGACGCCCTAGCCCTGGTTGGCGCTTTCGGCACGAATGGTTTTGACCGTCGTGTGCTTCAGATTATATGACTTGCGGTCGATACCATCGAGATCGACACCCGTGACACGGACAAACCGTGCATCATCGGGATACTCGATGGAATGAATAACGCCGACATCGAAGAGCCCGACCTGGCCCGGATCAAGCTTGTACTGCTTGGTCTCTTTCATCTCGATCGCTTCATCATCGGAGCCGTCATCGACGCGGTCCCATTCCGTCATCACGGTATACCCGGTCGCCTGACCATAGATCGCCCATGAATTGCCGTGATCGTGCGGCGGCGACGTATGACCTTCACCCATGACATGGGAAAGCACCACCGCGCCCGTCGTCGGGTCTTCATTCAGCTTATAAACGCCGGGCTTCTTCTCCGGACCGCAGAACTGCGACACGAAGGTCTCGTTTGCGAGCAGCTTTTCCATTTTCACACGCACCTTTTCGCGCCCCGTCGCGTTATTCTCATCCACCAGTATTTCGTGAATTTCGGCGCAGAAGTCCTGCAAAGTATAGCCCATGGCAATCGTCCCTCTCGTTATCCGGTTGGGCTCATAATAGACTGATCGGGAATCCGGCGGAACCCATCTGTAACCGGGGTTCGCTAAGCGGCATGGAATGCTAGGGTGGGAACATGACCATGCCCGACCCTGATTCCCCGACCCTGCGCCGCGCCAGAATCGCCTGGTGCGTCTATGACTGGGCCAATTCCGCCTTCCCGACCGTGATCGTGACGTTCGTTTTCTCGGTCTATTTCGTCGATGGCGTGGCGGCGGACAAGATTACCGGGACCACGCAATGGGCCTACGCGCTGTCGCTGTCGGGGATTGCCATCGCGCTGCTCAGCCCGGTGCTCGGCTCGGTCGCGGATTCCGCCGGCAGGCGCAAACCCTGGCTGGCTGTCTTCTCGGCATTTACGGCCATTGGGGCCGCGCTGTTGTGGTTTTCCTACCCGGACCCGTCATTCGCACTCTATGCGCTGGTCGTTTTCTGTATCGCCAATATCTCATTCGAAGTCGCGCAGGTGTTTTACAACGCCATGCTGCCGACAATCGCGTCCAACGAAAAAATCGGTCGATTATCGGGCTGGGGCTGGGGACTGGGGTACATGGGCGGACTGGCCTGCCTCGTACTGTTGCTGACGGTCTTTATTCAGGCCGACCCCCCGGCCTTCGGCCTGGACAAGGAGCGCGCAGAGCATGTCCGCATCATCGGACCGGTGGTTGGCGCCTGGTTCGCCATTTTCTGCCTGCCGCTGTTCCTGTTTGTCCCCGATACACCATCGCGGAATGTCCCGCTGCACGTGGCCGCGCGCGATGGGGTCGCAACCCTCATCGCGACTATCCGCAAGGTCAAAAATTACCGCAATATCGCCTGGTTTCTGTGCGCCCGGCTGTTCTACGTGGATGGCATGAACACCATGTTTGCCTTCGGCGCGGTATACGCAAGCGGCACATTCGGCATGTCGACCGAAGAAGTGATCATGTTCGCGATCGCCATGAACGTTGCCGCCGGGATAGGCGCCGCATCCTTCGGGTGGATAGACGATTACCTGGGCTCGAAAAAAACGATCGTCATCGCACTTACTGGACTGATTTTATTCGGTATTCCGTTACTTTTGGTCGAGACAAAACTGTGGTTTTGGATAGTCGGGCTGCCGCTCGGCCTGTTCATGGGGCCGGCCCAGGCATCAAGCCGCTCGCTTATGGCGCGGCTTGCACCGGCAGAGGTCCGAACCGAAATGTTCGGCCTGTTCGCCTTTTCCGGCCGCGCAACTGCTTATATCGGACCATTCGTGCTCGGCACCCTGACCTGGATGTTCGATTCACAACGCATCGGCATGTCGACCATCGTCGTCTTCCTGGGCGTCGGATTGCTAATCCTTCTGTGGAAGGTCCGCGAACCCGCTTGAGCCCGGCCCGTCAGTGCCGGAAATGGCGCATCCCGGTAAAGACCATGGCAAGACCCGCATCATCGGCGGCGGCGATAACCTCTTCATCGCGGATCGATCCACCCGGCTGAATAACTGCCGTCGCACCGGCATCCGCCGCGGCAAGAAGACCGTCGGCAAACGGGAAAAACGCATCCGAGGCCACGACAGACCCTTGGACCAGCGGCGCGGCTTCTCCCGCCGCCACGGCCGCATCTTCGGATTTTCGGGCTGCGATGCGCGAGGAATCGACCCGGCTCATCTGGCCGGCGCCGATCCCGACGGTCGCCCCGTCCTTGGCATAGACAATGGCATTCGACTTCACATGCTTGCAGACAGAAAAGGCAAACAGCAGGTCGCTGATTTCCTGTTCGGTCGGTTCACGTTTTGTCACGATTTTCAGATCGTCGCGGCCGATACGCCCTGAATCCCGGTCCTGCAACAGGAACCCCCCGGAGAGCAGCTTGGTCATCAGCCCCGGCGCTGCAGGATCCGGCATACCGCCGGTTTCCAGAACACGCAGGTTCTTCTTGGCGGCGAAGATCTCTTTCGCCTCCTTCGTAATCTCCGGCGCGATGACAACTTCAAGGAAGATGTCTTTCATCGCTGCCGCCGCCGCCGCATCAAGCGGGCGGTTTACCGCGATGATCCCGCCAAAAGCGCTCACGGGGTCGCATTGCAATGCCTTGGCATAGGCCTCGGCCAACGTATCGCCAAGTGCCACACCGCAGGGATTCGCGTGCTTAATGATTGCCATTGCAGGCGAGGCAAACTCGGCAGCGAGCTCGAACGCCGCATCGGTGTCGTTCAGGTTGTTGTAGCTGAGTTCCTTGCCCTGGATCTGCGTCGCCGAAGCAACGCCGGGCCGCGTGTCACCCGTCGCATAAAATGCCGCATTCTGATGAGGATTTTCTCCATAGCGCAGGCTTTGGACGCGCGTGCCCGACAGTGAGAACCGGCGCGGGAACGGATCATTGTTCTGTTCGGCAAACCACCGGCCGATCGCCGCATCATAGGCCGCCGTCCGTGCATAGGCCGTGCCGGCCAACCGGCGACGAAGATCAGGACCGGTCGCGCCGTCATTTGCATCCATGTCTTCCATCACCGCGGCGTAATCTTCCGCGTCGGTGACGATGGTCACACTTTCATGGTTCTTGGCCGCCGACCGGATCATTGCCGGACCACCGATGTCGATATTCTCGACACAGGTTTCGTAATCGGCACCCGCCGCAACTGTCGCTTCGAACGGATACAGGTTGACCACGATAAGGTCGATCGGGGCAATATCATGTTCTTTCATCGCCGCCAGGTGCCCGGCATCGCTCCGCCGGGCAAGGATGCCGCCATGTACGGTCGGGTGCAGGGTCTTTACCCGGCCATCCATCATTTCGGGAAACCCGGTATGATCGGCGACATCTTTTACATCGAGACCGGCGTCGCGCATCGCTTTCGCAGTGCCGCCGGTCGAAAGAATTTCAACGCCATGGCCTGCGAGAAAGGTGGCGAATTCCACCAGGCCGGATTTATCGGA
>CAJQLI010000396.1 GCA_905479125.1 uncultured Alphaproteobacteria bacterium
TTTATTCCGCCCTCGCCCGCGCCCTTGATGCCGAGCGGATTAAGCGGGCTCGGTGCATCTTCGGTCAGCAGGATATCCGCACCCGGCACCTCGGTTGCCCCCGGCATCATGTAATCGGCAAAGGTCGATGACAGCGGCTGGCCGAATTCGTCATAGGTGAACTCTTCGAAAAGCGCACCACCGATACCCTGGGCCAGACCGCCCTGAAGCTGTCCATCGACCGTCATCGGGTTGATCGCACAGCCGATATCATAGGCGATCATAAATTTTTCGACCCTTGCGATCCCCGTCTCCCGGTCGACCGCGACAACAGCCGCGTGGACGCCATAGGGATAATTCATGTGCGTTGTATCGTAGCGGCCTTCGGCGGAGATAATTTCCTCACCCGCGGTGGCAACCACATCTGCCAATGTAATAGAGGCCCCGGATTCCCTGTGCTGTGCCACATTATCGACAATGTCGATCGATGCCGCGTCAGCCTGCAATCGCGTCGCTGCAAGGGCGACCAGCTTTTCGCGTAAGGCAACCGTCGCAACCCGCGTAGCTTCGCCAGTCATCACGGTGGTGCGGGATGCATGGCTTCCATAGCCCTCATCGATCACATCGGTACGGCCATGGATAACGTCAACATCGGTGTAATCGACGCCCAGCGTCCCGGCGCATATCTGGGCGAGAACCGTCACTACACCCTGCCCCAGGTTCGACGCGCCGCAGACGACAGTGATCTGTCCCTGCGCATCGGCTTCGACACGGACCTTGTCGGTCGGACCAAGGCCTGATTTCTCGACAAAGAATCCGAGCCCCGCCCCGACGGACTCTCCCGCAGCGCGCCGGGCGGCAAGCGATGCCTGTATCCCGTCCCAGCCAAAATCCGCCAGTGCCTTGTTGAGCAGGCCTGCGTAATCGCCGGAATCAAGGACCACGTCGACCTCGAGCGCGTCGAGCGGCCGGGCGAAAGGAATATCAGCCTCGGCAATAAGATTTCGGCGCCGTGCTTCGATCGGGTCAATGCCGACCTTTGCCGCGATCGCATCGAGCAGACGTTCACGCACGAAAGTGCCCTCGTACCGCCCCGGCGCGCGGTAGGTCGCCGCCGGTGTCTTGTTCGTCAGCCGGACATGTCCGGCAACGCGATAGGCCGGCACCTGATACGGGCCGAGCGCCAACCCAGCCGTCATATCCGGGACGCGCACGCCGTGGGTCCTGAGATAGCCGCCCTGATCGTGAAAAAACCTGTTGTCGATGGCGAGAATACGCCCGTCCGCATCAATGGCAGCGCGCACGAAGTGACGCTGCTGGCGCGAATGATTGGCGGTCAGCAGGTGCTCGCGCCTGTCCTCGATCCAGCGGATGGGACGTCCAAGCCGAAGGGCCGCCGCACACAGCAGAAAATCATCGGGGTACAGTTCCCCCCGTATCCCGAAACCGCCGCCGACATCGCCGCCAAACAGGTTCACCTTCGCGGGCTCCAGCCCCAGTGTTTTCGCGATCAGATCCCGATTGGGATGGGGGCGTTTGGTCGCCCCATAGAATTCGAGAATGCCGGTTTCGGGATCAACCCGTGCAAGCCCGCCCCGGCATTCGAGCGGGACGCCGCTGTGCCGGCCGATCCGCAGATCAAGCTCGACGATGCCCGATGCATTGGCAAAGGCCGCGTCGACATCGCCGTATCCCTTTTCAATAATCGTCGCTTCGCTGTCATGGCCCGGCAGAAACTCGACGGGGTCCGCTGTCGCATCCGTAATCGCCGGAAGCTCATCGATATCGACGAATACAAGGTTCGCTGCATCTTCCGCCGTGTAGGGGTCGTCGGCAAAAACGACCGCAACGGGTTCGCCGACATAGCGCACGCGCTCCCGAGCCAGGACGGGCTGCTTATAGGGATCGAGCCCCGTGTACTTGGTGGCCCGGAAGTCGATAAGTGGGATATCCGCCACCTCCGCCGGGGTCCAGACGGCTATAACCCCGTCCATTTCCTCAGCGGCCGATGTGTCGATACCGGTAATTACCCCGTGTGCGACACTCGCCCGCACAACGCGCATATGCAGCGTATCGGGGAAAGACCAGTCTGCCGCGAAGGTTCCGGCACCAGCGAGAAGCGGGCCGTCTTCAAGCCGGAGAACCCGTTCACCGATCTGCCCGCGTTTCAGGCGCCCGCGTTCCTCTGCGCTCACTTGCAGGCTTCCAATGTCCAGCGGGCAATACCCAGGAGCGAGCGGTCTGCACGATAGGGCGCAACCAGTTGAATACCCACCGGTAATCCGTTCGGCCCCTTATGCGTCGGCAGCGTGATCGAGGGGGTGTGAAGCATGGTCCACAATGCCTGAAAACGCGGACTGCCGGTTTCCGCCAGCCCCACAGGCGCCTCGCCGTCCACTGCCGGCGTCAGAAGCACGTCGCATCCTTCGAAGGACTGTGTGGTACGGGCCCGGCAGGCCTCCATCAGGTGCATGGCATCGACATAATCCCGGTATGGCGTGTCGAGCCCGCCCTGGATTGTCCCCTGCATCTGAGCGCTGAGCGCATCACGGTTACGCGCCCATTCATCCGCCATCACGTCGGCACGTTCCCAGCCGTTGATCATTCCGCGCAGTTCACCCAGCCAGTCGAATTCCTCCGGCAGCTCGAAATCCCGGACCATCGCGCCGGCCGCCTGCATCGCCGCGGCTGCAGCTTCTAAGGCGTCGTGCGTTTCGGGCAGTGCTGCATCCCACATTGATGTTTTGCAGAAACCCACAACCGGCGGTTTTTTTATATCTGTTACCGGCGTAAACGGCCGGCGCAGCATCGCAGCGCTCATCAGTTCGATATCGTCGAGACTTCGGGCGTGGAGACCAAGCGTGTCCAGGCTTTCCGCCGCCGGATATACGCCGGTCAGACTGAAGGTATCAAAACTCGGCTTGTAGCCGATAATCCCGCAATACGACGAAGGCCGAAGTACCGAGCCGCCTGTCTGTGTCCCGAACGCGACGGGCACCATCTGATCGGCCACGGCGGCCGCCGAGCCGCTGGAAGATCCACCGGGCGTGCGTGTCGGGTCATGCGGGTTCGATGTTTTACGGGGGGTCAGCCCCGCGAATTCACAGGTAACCGTCTTGCCGAGGATTACCGCCCCCGCGGCCCGCATCTGCGCCACGCAGGACGCATCAGCCGCCGGCTGGTGACCGTCATAAATCGGCGAACCCATGCCTGTCGGCATATCGTGCGTATCAATAATATCTTTCACGCCAACAGGCACGCCCGCCATCGGGCCTTTGACCTCAGCCGCATCGACCGCGCGAGCCTGAGCAAGGGCACGTTCCGGATCGAGAAATTCCCACGCACCTACCGTCTCTTCCCGGCTGGCAATATGGTCAAGACAAGCGGTGGTCACTGCCTCTGCAGTGAAAGTTCCGTCGGCGACACCTGTCGCGATGTCTACGGCAGAAAGAGAATTGAGCAATTCTGTCATCAGAGACTGGGTATCCGGTTCTGGTTAGATTCTGTTCAGATCGTGGGAAAATAGATCAATTCAAACGGTTTGTCAGACCGTGGCCGCCATCACCCCGCTGAACGCGCATCCCGGATTGCCGCCCAGATACGCGGCGGGCTTGCCGGCATATCAAGATCACGAATACCGAGCGGGGCAATCGCGTCCATCACGGCGTTCATCACCGCAGGCATACCGCCGACCGCGCCCGCCTCGCCGACACCTTTAACACCGAGCGGATTGGTTTTTGTCGGCACGCTATTGGTCTGGATGACAAAATCGGAAAAATCATCCGCGCGCGGCATGCCGTAATCCATGAATGATGCGGTCAGCAGCTGGCCATCTGAATCATAGACGGTGTTTTCCAGCAGAATCTGTCCCAGCCCCTGCGCGACGCCGCCGTGAACCTGCCCTTTGACCAGAAGCGGATTCAGTATCGTCCCGAAATCATCGACAACGACATAGTTCAGCACTTCCGTCATGCCGGTTTCGGGGTCGATTTCAATCTCGCAGACATGACAGCCATTCGGATAGCTCGGCAGGTCACCGCGATAGGCAGCCTGCTCCGCCAGCCCCGGCTCGACACCCGGCGGCAACGTGAGCGGCGCAAAGGCCGCGCTGACAACCTTGCTGAGCGGCACATCACGGTCGGTACCCGCGACGGTGAACTTGCCGTCGGCAAATTCGATATCGTCGACCGCCGCTTCCAGAATATGTGCGGCGATCTCACGCCCTTTGTCGATGACCTTATCGGCGGCCATCATCAACGCGGCGGTACCCATTGCCGAAGAACGCGAGCCACCTGCCCCGAAACCAAAGGCGAGCCGGTCGGTATCGCCCTCGATCACCCGCACCTGTTCCGGCTCCATGCCGAGCTTGTCGCAGAGCAACTGCGTATACATCGTCACATGGCCCTGCCCCTGGGCCGTCGTACCGGACAGGATGGTGACCGTCCCGCTGGGGTCAAAGCGAAGCTCCGCAGTCTCCATCCCCGGCGGTGCGGCGCGCTCAATGGCGTTCGCGATACCAAAGCCCCGCAATTTCCCGGCCGCTTCCGAGGCGGCGCGTCTGGCCGCAAACCCGTCCCGGTCGGCGAGCCCCATTGCGTCATCCATGTTCTTTTCGAACTCGCCCGAATCATAAGTGAATGTAAGCGACGTTTTAAACGGCAGCGCCTCCACCGGGATAATATTACGGCGGCGCAGTTCAACGAGATCAAACGACAACTCGCGCGCCGCGATATCGATCAGACGCTCGATGATGAACGCCGCTTCCGGACGTCCTGCACCCCGGTACGGGGCCGTCGGGTGACTGTTTGTAAAGACACCGACCACTTCGACGTAGGCCGCCGGCGTCGTGTAAACACCTGATAGAGAGCCCAGGTTATTGGTCGCCGGACCGGAACCGATAGGCGAGAAATAAGCACCGATATTGACCAGGTTACGCAGCCGGAACCCGAGAAAATTACCTTCGGCATCCAGCGCCAGCGCGGCATCCGCAACATTATCGCGCGCATGAAAATCGCTGAGAAAACCCTCGCTGCGGTCGCTCATCCATTTCACCGGCCGCCCTGACATTTTGGCTGCAAAAAGTGCTATCAGATATTCGGGATATACATTGGCCTTGATACCGAAACTACCACCGACATCGGGCGTGATGACACGGACCTGAAGCTCTTCAACACCGATAACCGTTCCCGCAAGAACCCGGCGGGCCACCCAGGGATGCTGGATCGGCGCACGCAACGTGTAATGGTCAGAACGTGCATCGTGGATTGCCAGGCAGCCGCGCATCTCCATGGCGTTGCCGAGGACACGCGAAATATTGAACCTTTGCTCAACGATATGCTCCGCCTTGTTAAAAGCGGCATCGGCTCCATCCTTGTCGCCGATTTCATGCACCAGCGCTTCGTTATTGCCGATATCCTCCCAGAGGACGAACGCATCATCGTCCAAGGCCGTCGCCGTGACAGCGGAAGCAGGCAACGGATTGAAATCGACCATCACCAGTTCAGCGGCATCGCGCGCCTGTGCCGCCGTTTCCGCCAGCACGAATGCGACGCCTTCACCAACCATCCGGACGCGATCAACGGCAAGTGGCCAGAAATCCGGCAGAATAAAATCAGCACCGCCCCGACGTTTTACCGGTGGACCGATATGCGGGATCGTCCCCCACCCTGCGCCCATGTAATCCTGGCCGGTGTAGACGGCGACCACACCGGGGGCTTCAAGAGCCGCCGATATATCAATCCCCCCGACATCCGCGTGGGCATAAGGTGACCTCACCATGAAACCGTGAAGCTGCCCGTGGGCGTTTTCGTCGTCGATAAAATCGCCTCGACCGGTCAAAAGTTTCGCATCTTCGAACCGGGGAATGGCTTGGGAAATACCGTATTCACCCACGTCGGGAATCCTCCGTCTTAAGTTCTGGCTTAAAGTCTGGTCGTATTATAGGGCGCGCCGGCCCCAAACGGTATCTGCTAGCGCTGCGCCGTCACCGATTTCATTGCCCCGCCAGGCAACATGCTGATCGGGCCGGACAAGTACATAATCTGCGCCATACAGGTCATGCACCGCAGGATCATCGATATCCAGCACCGTGACACCGGGGCCGAGGTCGTCCTGTCCGCCACCGAACCTGAGCAACGTGTAGTCCGGCCCCAGACGGTCGAAAAGGGCGTCATCGTCCAGCCAGGCATGAGGCGCCCGCGATCCCGGAATGGCATTTGGCGTGTAATTGTTAGGATGATCCGGCGGCGGCGATGTGCCGTCATAGGCAATAACCGGCGATTCCTCGTACCGCAGGCCCAGAAAAGCGCCCGGGATAATGAACTCGAACTCGGCATGGTGCTCAAAATGAGCCTTCAGGCGCGCCCGTTCCGCTGCCCCGTCCGGCGTATCGTCCGACACGCAGTCTGCGATTTCAACGTTCCCGACGGAGTCGGCAAACCCGAAATTTTAAGACATAAGAATTGTATTAGCACGTTGTTTTTCTCTG
>CAJQLI010000397.1 GCA_905479125.1 uncultured Alphaproteobacteria bacterium
ACCAGCGTTTTCGAGTACTTTGATGAAGCCCGGAAGCGCCCAGAACGATATCGTTTCGGGCGGAGCGAAACTGTCATTGATGTTTCCGCTGGTCAGGTCGGTCGGCAGCCTTCGGAGATCGAAACGTACCGGCGCCTTGTTCGGTTCTGTGAGCACGGCATTGTCCAGCCGCCAGAAACCGGATTCGAGCGTCGCGGATTTTGCATCGATCCGTCCGAGAAACCGGTCCCCGTCCTGCATCAAAAAGACAATCACGCTGTCCAGTCGGACGTCGCGCGTTGATATGCTGCGCGCATGAAGAATGTAATGTCCGTTACCGGTCGACTGACGAAACCACAGCCCCTGATTGGCGAGGGCGGCCAGGCTGGATTTGCCCCGGATATGACGTGCTTCGAGGATTTCATATTTAAGCAGCATGGCGGACGAGAAAGGATTAAAGATCGCAATCTTAAAAAGCCCGATCAGGATCGCAATCGTGACAGGCGGCGCGAGAAACTGCCAGATCGATACGCCTGCCGCACGCGCCACAACGAATTCATTGTAACGATTAAGCCGCCAGAACGCGAACATCGCACCCAGCAAAGCCGAAAAGGGAATAAGTTTTTCGGCCATGGTCGGGAGTTTCAGCAGCGCCATCGTGATCACGGTGCTCGTTCCTGCCACTTCGGCACGTCCCGATACGCGTCGGAACAGTTCAAGTGTATCGAACAGCATGATGATGGCCAGCAATCCGATGGTAAAGGCGAGGAACGAGAACAGGAACTGCCGTCCGACATAGGATGAAAAAGTGCGTGAAAGCGTCACGTCGCGAATCCACTTTGGGCTAAATTCTTCCGGCGAGTTTTCCTGCCGACCGCCCTGGGTTTGCCGGACATAAGAATTATCAGGAATCCGGCAGTAACGATCAGCGGCACCAGATACATGATGGATTCCAGCGCAGGGGTCTTTTCTCCCAGGTTCTTGATGCTGAGGACAATGACCTGAACGGCGGTGACGCTGCATACAGCTGTCAGTATTCTGAGAAATTGCCCCCGGCGATTGAAGTCTCCACTGAGCAACAGCGCCAAGCCTATCGTTGTGAAGGCAAGATAAAGCAGCGGCGAGGACAGTCGGAAAAGGCCCTCCATGCGTAGTTCGCGGTAGTTGTATATTTTTTGCGCCTGGTCTGCCGGGAAAAACAATTCATTCAGAAACCGTTCTCTTGGTTCCCGCCATAAATCAATCTCTGTCTTGTTCAGAGCGCTGAGATCGAAGGTGTAGCGGTCGAAATAGAGCAGCGACAGCCGTCCATCATCCGCGCGGACCTCCTGACGGTTGCCATTGACCATCAGGACACGTGGCCCTTTGTCGCTGGTCACGATGGCACCCTGTTCGGCCATCATCGTGACCGGCTCTTCTGGCACGCGTTCGTCATGAATAATGATGCCGAACAGTTGTCCACTTTCGCTGCGTTCGCGGATAAATACGGTAATGCCCTCAACGACCGGGTTGAAAACACCTTCTTGAAGAAAAAGCGACGACAATTCGCTGCGAAACTCGCGCTGGAGGTCCTTGAATTCGCGAAACGAGGCTGGCATCAGGTAAAGCGTGTTCAGGTATCCCAGCAGCATCACTAGGGTCGCCAGCAGGAGGGCCGGACGTCCGATTTTAAGCGGGCTCATGCCGGTCGCCCGCATTATCACAATTTCGCTGTCGTTCAGCATTTTTGTGTATGTGAACATGACGGCGGCGAAGACCGCGATCGGGCCGATAAGGGATAAAAAGGAAGGCAGCAGCAGCAAGGTGAAAGTTACAAACGTTGTGATCGACAATCCTGTATTGACGATCATCTCGACAAACCGCAGCGATTGGGTCAGCCAAACAATGCAGGTGAGACTGACGGACACTATGATGGTCCACCAGACGAGTTGTCGAAACATATATCGGTGAAGTTGTCCCATCCCGGCACTATAGGTTCTTGAGAATCGGCTGTCACAACCGAATTTGCGAATTATTACAATTGACTACATGATGAATTACCCCAGATGAGGTGCAGGATTCGCTCCGTCTGTGCACTCACCGTGTTTTGTCTGTTCTAAAGCGGCAGAAAAACCCGCCGGTGATAACGGATTTAGATTTTCCCGTTTGACGGAATGCTTGATACATTCTGCCAACTGAGAGTAGCAATCCTTTCGCTAACGATGCATATGACCCTACGTACGCCTTTATTAAAACATACGTCTTCACGCATATTTTCCGGAGTTCCAGAATGAAAATCAGCTTTTCCGCCCCTTCCCTGCCGCGCAGCGGACCTGTCGTTGTCGGTGTACTTTCCGGGGGCAAGCTGCTTGCCACCGCCGAGCGTCTGGACAAGGCGGCTGACGGCGCGCTTTCACGCGCGATGGATGCCAGCCGTTTCAAGGGAGAAAGCGGCCAGTCGCTGACAGTCATGGCACCGGCAGGCGTTGGCGCCAGCAGGGTGGTGTTGATGGGCCTCGGGGAAGCAGAGCGTTTTGACGACCTTGCCGCCCAGGCTTATGGCGGGCGCGCCTACAAGGCGGTTGCCGGTACGGGAGATAAATCTGCCGTTATCGCGATTGATCCCGTTAGTGGCGCGAAGATCAAAACATCCGGCGTTTCGGCAAACGCCGCTTACGGCGCGCTGCTGGCTTCCTACCGGTTTGACAAATACCGGACCAAGGAAAAGGCTGATGCCAAGCCGAGTATTAAGACGCTCATCCTGTCTTCCCGCGATTCGGCCGACGCAAAGAAAGCGTTTGCTCCGCTCGCGAAGATCGCGGACGGCGTGTTCTTTACCCGAGACCTCGTATCGGAGCCGGCAAACATACTGTACCCGGTGACTCTGGCGGCGCAGGCGAAGACTCTCGAAAAACTGGGTGTGAAAATTCAGGTGTTGGACGAAAAACAGATGGCAAAGCTCGGCATGGGCGCGCTTCTCGGCGTTGCGCAGGGATCGGCGCAGAAGCCCCGCCTCGTCGTTATGCGTTGGGACGGTGCACCGAAGGCGAAGAACAAGGCACCGATCGCTTTTGTCGGCAAGGGTGTGACGTTTGATACTGGCGGCATTTCCATCAAACCCGCGGGCGGGATGGAAGATATGAAATGGGATATGGGCGGCTCTGGCGTGGTCATCGGACTGATGAAGGCGCTGGCCGGGCGTAAGGCGAAGGTGAACGCCGTTGGCGTGGTCGGATTGGTCGAGAATATGCCGTCTTCCACTGCGCAGCGTCCCGGCGACGTCGTCACCACCATGTCCGGCCAGACGGTCGAGGTACTCAATACCGATGCCGAGGGTCGTCTCGTTCTTGCGGACGCCATGTGGTACTGTCAGGACCGCTACAAGCCGCATACGATGATTGATCTTGCGACCCTTACCGGGGCGATTATCGTCTCGCTCGGCAATGAGAATGCGGGCATGTTCGCCAATGATGACGAGATCTGCGAGCGGCTGACGGATGCCGGCAAGTCCGTCGGTGAACCAGTCTGGCGCATGCCGCTCGGCGACGCCTATGACAAGCTGATCAATTCCGACATTGCCGATATGAAGAACATTGGCGGCCGCTGGGGTGGTTCGATCACAGCGGCTCAGTTTCTGCAGCGCTATGTGAAAGACGGCGTAAAGTGGGTCCATCTCGATATTGCGGGTGTCACCTGGTCCAACAAGGATGCGCCGACAGTGCCGAAGGGTGGGACCGCGTTCGGCGTCCGCCTGCTGGATCGTCTGGTCGCAAACCATTACGAGGGCTGATATATCTGCGATGACGGAGATCAGCTTTTATCATCTGCTTCACACGCCGCTTGAGCGCGCTTTGCCCAAGCTGATCGAAAAGGTTCTGGAGAGCGGCGCCCGTGCCGTGATCCGAACCGGTTCGACAGACCGTGCGGAGGCGTTGAACGGTGAACTCTGGACATTCGACGATCACTCTTTCATTCCCCACGGCACTGCGCAGGATGGTAATTCAACCCTTCAGCCGGTGTGGATTACGCCTGATGAGGAAAATCCCAACGGCGCCGATATCCTGGTGCTGACCGATGGGGTGGAATCCACCGAAATCGGGAACTATCGCCGGTGTCTGGAAATGTTCGATGGACGGGACGAGGTTGCTGTTGCCGATGCCCGTCGCCGCTGGGCTGCCTATAAGGATGCGGCACATGGATTGACGTACTGGCAGCAGACCGAAAGCGGTGGCTGGGAAAAGAAAGCCTGACGCTGAATGTGCCAAACAGGGGTATTTCCGTGCCCAATCAGGTCTGTCGATCTCGCACCTGCGAAATGTAGAGGTTGCCCCCTTATCGCATAGCGTCTATAAGGCCGCCGAATTCACGAACAGGAGCTATTGCCCCCATGGCAGTCGAACGTACGCTATCTATTATCAAGCCCGATGCAACGCGGCGGAATCTCACCGGTGCGATCGTCGCCCGCTTCGAAGAAGCTGGTCTGAGAGTTGTCGCCCAGCGGCGGATGCGCCTGACGCCCGAGCAGGCCCAGCAGTTTTACGCCGTTCATAGCGAACGCGCGTTTTTTGACGACCTTTGCGCCTTCATGACCTCTGGTCCGGTGGTTGTTCAGGTGCTCGAGGGCGAAGATGCTATCGCCAAGAACCGCGAAGTGATGGGTGCGACGAACCCCGCGAATGCCGATGAAGGCACGATCCGCCGCGATTTCGGGGAATCTGTCGAGGCAAACTCCGCACATGGTTCTGACGCGCCTGAGACGGCAGCCGAGGAAATTGCCTTCTTTTTCCGCGGAATCGACATCGTCGGCTAAAGGTCTGCAACAGCCAGATTTAAAAAGGGCGGGTCATTGACCCGCCCTTTTTATTGGTACCCGGCCAAAAGGCGGGCGCCGACTATACCAGCGTCAGACCCATGATCCCGACGATCGCGACGACAATGACCGTGGTGACAGCCGACCATTTTGCGAAATCGGCCCAACCTTTTTGATGCCGTTCGATTTCTTTATCCATGTCTAGAGCCATTGGGCTGCTACTCCTTGAAGTGTCGAAAAATTATAAAACTGCTGCTGAAGATATAGCGCGGATTTTTGCCGGGGTGAAGCGGGCTGTGAGGCAAACCTTCAAGAAGTATCACAAGATACCATCATCCGGATTAAGAGTTATCCCTGCTGGCCCGCCGGCACCCTCGATGATCACGGTCTCATCGACGATTGATGTCCGCCCCTCGGCAACCAGACGAAGCGCATGCGGGTAGCATCTATGTTCTGCCGTGAGGACCCGCGCCGCGAGACTGTCGGCATCGTCTGCCGGCAGTACCGGGACCGATGCCTGGACAATGATCGGGCCGGCATCCATGGCGGGCCGTACGAAATGGACCGTGCAGCCGGTGAACCTGACGCCTTCTGACAGGACGCGTTCGTGGGTGTGTAGCCCCTTGTAAGCCGGCAGCAGGGACGGGTGGATATTCAGCATGCGGTCGAACCAACGTTCGACGAACCCCTCTGTAAGCAACCGCATGAACCCGGCAAGGCAGACAAGTTCAACGCCCGCTTCCGTCAGCTCGGCATGGAGGGCGTCCTCAAACGGCGCACGACCGTCAAAATCACGGTGGTCGATTGCTGTCGTTGTAATCCCGGCCTGTGCGGCGCGTTCCAGGCCTCCTGCGCCCGGGACGTTCGAAATGACGCGGACGATCTCTGCCGGGTAGGCGGGGTCTGCCGCAGCATCGACCAGCGCCTGCATGTTGGAGCCGCGGCCGGATATCAGAATTGCCGTCCTTAACCGAGCCATGCGGTCTCCAGTCCGGGGAGGGACACGCGCTCGCCGTCATGTCCCGACGGCTCGTTTCCGGCGACAATCTCGCCGATATCGCAGACCTCTTCGCCCGCCTCCGATAAAATGCGAAGCGCCTCGGCGGCATCTTCTGCCCGTACGATGGCAACCATGCCGATCCCACAATTGAAGGTCCGGGCCATTTCAGCGGGGGCGACGCCGCCTTCCGTCATTAGCCAGGAAAATACCGGCGGCATAGACCATGCTGCGGGATCGATTCGGGCCCCCATTCCGTCGGGCAGGATACGCGGCACGTTCTCCGTCAGGCCCCCGCCGGTGATATGGGCAAATGCTTTGGCGAGCCCGGCTTTGTGGAGTTCCAGGCAGGATTTTACGTAAATACGGGTCGGCGTGAGCAGTGCTTCTCCCCAGGTCAGTTCGCTGTTGAAGGCGGTCTTTACGCCATAGTCTATGCCGAGTTGATCGAAAACGTGCCTGACCAGCGAAAAGCCATTGGAATGGATCCCGGACGAGGCAAGCCCGAGAATTCGATCGCCGGGCGTAATATCGTCGCGTGGAAGCAGGTTCCCCCGTTCCGCCGCGCCCACAGAAAACCCTGCGAGGTCGTAATCGCCATCGCCGTACATTCCCGGCATCTCCGCGGTTTCGCCGCCGATCAGCGCGCAGCCTGCCTGACGGCACCCCTCGGCAATGCCGCTCACGACATCCGCTGCGGCACCGGTATCGAGCCGGCCCGTGGCGAAATAATCTAGGAAAAAGAGCGGTTCCGCTCCCTGAACCACGAGATCGTTGACGCACATGGCCACAAGGTCGATTCCGACCGTGTCGTGGTGTCCGGTATCGATGGCGATCTTGAGCTTGGTGCCGACCCCGTCGGTCGCCGCGATCAGAACCGGGTCTTCGTAACCCGCCGCTCTGGGGTCGAAAAGCCCACCGAAACCGCCGATTCCACCCATGACTCCTGCACGCAGGGTCGATTTTGCCATAGGTTTTATGCGCTCGACGAGTTCTGCGCCTGCGTCTATGTCGACGCCCGAATCTTTGTAATTGGGACCGTTAATGACTGCGCCGCCTCGATTGAAAATGTTAGACTATACGGATGATGGATAAAAACTTAACCGCAATGCGCAGGATAGCGAATGCGCGACCGGAAATGAACGGCGTCCCGCGAATCTGTCGGCGAATTTCCGCATGGCTCCGAATTGGATTAATCGGAACGATTTTTATCGTAACCGGAGGGTCAGGCATAGCCACCGCGCAGACAGAAAGTGTCTACACGGTAGGTGGTGTAAATGTCGACATGACGGCGGATACCGCGGCAGCTGCGCGGGAACAGGCAATTGCTGCAGGCCATGACCTTGCGTTCAGGCGTCTGATCGCGCGGCTCGTTCCTGACGGCGGGCGCGCCCTTTTGCCGACCCTTTCGCCGGCAGAGGTCACGCCGTTGGTGCTCAGCTTCGAGATCGAGTCCGAGAAACGATCATCCGTCCGATATCTGGGAACACTCAAGTTTCGTTTTCGTCGGTCGGACGTCCGTGAATTTCTACAGAAAAGCGGGGTCGGTTTCGCGGAAACCCGATCCAAGCCGGTGCTGCTATTACCGGTATATGATTTCGCCGGTGCAAAGCTTCTCTGGGATGACCCAAACCCCTGGTTTCTGGCATGGAATGCGGTGCCCCCCTCGGATGGCCTTGTTCCTGTGCGTCTGCCATCAGGAGACCTTGCGGATGTCCGGGATATCAGCGCAGAGCAGGCAGCAGCCGGCAACACTGACCAGCTGGCACTCATCGCCGAACGGTACGGTGCCAGTGCGGTGCTGGTTGCGGAGGCCTCGGTCACGGCTGATACCGGGTCGGGCACGCGTGGATTGACGGTGGCTACCCGCTACTTCGGTGGCACCTCGGACGGCCGGACAGCTGTTCGCAGCTTTTCATATGTCGAGGGAGAGACCGACGATGTGGTCATCGGTCGCGCGGCGATGCAGGTTGCGCTTCAGATCGAGGAAGACTGGAAACAGGAGAACCTGATCCAGTTCAATAATCAAAGCAGCCTGATCGCGGAAGTCGCGCTGGCCGATCTTCGTCAATGGGTTGAACTGCGTCGTAAATTACAGGGCATCGCGTTTCTGCAGAACTGGCAGCTGGTTGCAATGTCGCGCCGCAGCGCATCCGTGCGTCTTACCTATTATGGCGACGCGGAACAGTTGCGTATCGCGCTTGCACAGCGTGACCTGGTTCTTGAACAATCCACCGTGGACTGGGTGTTGCGTGATTCCCGCCAGGTAAGGGAAGTTGCGCCGGGCCCGGTGTCGCCAGACAGCCCCGCAATTGTTCCGGCGGATGGTGCGCCGGTCGCACCCGATGCGGAGACGTCTGTGCCGCAGCCGGCCGAAGGCAGGGCGGAAGGGATTCCTGCCCGGTGAATCTACCCAATCTGATTACATTTGGACGCCTGCTGACGGTCCCAATCACTGTGTATCTGTTGATGCAGTCCGCGTATCTTTCGGCGTTCATCCTGTTTCTGGTGGCCGGCGCATCGGACGCGCTCGATGGATATCTTGCCAAGCGCAACAATCAGACCACTGAACTCGGCGCGATTCTTGATCCTCTCGCTGACAAAGCGCTGCTGGTCGGTGTGTACGTGACGCTCGGGCTGCAGGGGAGCCTGCCGAACTGGCTTGTTGTCCTTGTCGTGTTCCGGGATGTGCTGATTATCGGCGGGGTCGTTATTCTGTATCTGGTCCGGCTTGAAGTTAAAATGCGTCCGCTCATTGTCAGCAAGATCAATACCGCGGCGCAGATAGGCCTTGCCGCCACAGTATTGGCAGAGCTTGGTCTGAGGCTGGACATCATGGGGCTGGTGGAGGCCATGGTGTATCTCGTGGGGGTAACCACGGTTATATCGGGCGCGAGCTATATAGTGTCTTGGAGCCGCCAGATGACCGGGATTGAAGACGATGGACCGTCGGCGAAATGATGGCGGGGAAGGCCACCCAGCTCGCTCTTGATCTGCGCCATCGTGCGGCGATGGGCCGAGAGGACTTTCTTGTATCGCCGTCGAACGATGAAGCCGTTGCCTGGATCGACCGCTGGCCAGACTGGCCGGGGCATGCTCTTGTGCTGGTCGGCCCTCCGGGGTCCGGCAAGACGCACCTGGGCCAAGTATGGCAGGGGCGGGCGGGCGCACAGCCCTATCGGGAAGATATGCTTTCGTCGAGCGCCGGGCTCGGTGGACCGGTGTTTATTGACGATGTCCACATGACTGGACGGGACGAAGAGCTGTTCCATCTGTTCAATGCGGCGGGCGCGGCCCGCACTTTCGTGTTGTTTGCCAGTCGAACGTCCCCGGCCCGCTGGGAGAACCGGTTGTCGGACCTGCGGTCCCGCCTTGCAGCGGCGCAAAATATCCAGATTCAGTCGCCCGATACGCCGTTAATCGCGGCGGTGTTAATGAAAATGTTTGCCGATGAGCAGATGGATGTCGGCGCCGATGTTCTCGACTACCTTGTAAACCGGATGGAGCGGTCTTTTGAAGCTGCACGGACCCTGGCCGAACGCCTCAATAACGCGTCCCTGGCGACGCGACGGGGCATAACCATTCCGTTGGCGCGTGAAGTGTTTGAGGCGCTCGAGAGCGATAGCGGAACTTAAGAAGTTTTTGGCGGGGTATCCGGCGGCGGTCCCAGTTCGGTCTCGAAGCCGATGCCGGCGAGGGTGCGACGGCAGATATATTCTTTCCACACCGCGCCCCGTGTCCCGGTCCATACCTGTTCGACCGGCCTGTCGGCAGCATCGACGAACTGGATCAGGCCGTCTTCCCGACCAAGGCTGATACAACGGAAACTGTAGCTGAATTCAAAAGCATTGGCTGGTAGGCCGTCGGTGCGCGCGATGAAAGTGCGGGCGGCAAGCTCGCCCATCGGTCGTCCCACTGCGCAGCTCATCCGGCATTTGCCTGCAACTTCAGCGACTACGTGGGCCGCGTCGCCAACGGCAAGGATGTCGGGGTGACTGATGGATGTGAGTGTATCGTCAGTGATAACCTGGCCGCTTTCAGTCACCGTGATGCCGGCATCGGCGGCGAGCGAAGGTACCAGGAAGCCCGCCGCCCAGAGACATTCATCAAAGGGAACGGTTCCGCCATCTTCCATTTCGGCGTGACCGGGGTGAACGGCGGCGATGCGCGCGCCGGTGACGATATTTACGTCCAGACGGCGCAGTGTCGCGATTACATGATCGAGACCGGCCTTTGAGAGATCACCCGGATTTACCCCCGGTGCAAAATTTCGCCCCGGTGTGAGAATAATTTTCAGGCCGGGGAGGCGTTCACCGAATTCGCAGGCGGCTTCTATTGCGGTCAGCCCGCCGCCGGCGATCAGAACGGTGCCGCCAGCACCGGCAAGTGCCGTCAGCCGGCTTCCAAGCGCCGCCGAGCCTGCGGTCGTATCGAGGCGGGAGGCGTGTTGATCGGCACCGGAGACAGACTGAGTGTCGGTATAGCTGCCCAGGGCATAGATGAGTGTGTCGTACGGGATCGTATTTTCAGCAAGGTCCTGTCCGTCTTTGACCGGGTCAACGAGCACCCTACGCTGGTCGGGCTCGATGCGCAGGACCTTTGCCTGGACGAACCGGCCCCGGCGTGTCGCCATGAAATCATTGTAGGGCAGGTGCCGTGGTGTGCTGCCGCCGGCAATTTCATGAAGGCGAATCCGTTCGACAAATTCAGGCTTTGCATCAATGAGCGTGAGCGACACATCGGTTGTGTTCTCGCAGATGCGCGCCGCGGCGGTCAGTCCGGCATAGCCACCGCCGATTACGACTACTCTGTGCGGGGCAATGTTTGTCATGCGGCGGCCTGTGGTTAGCTTGGTATTTCGATAACCTTGATGCGGGCACCGTCAGCGGTAAGGGCAATTTCACCGCGTTTAAGCCGCAACGCGTCTTCACCGAACACGTCGCGCCGCCATCCGGACAGAGCGCGAATGTCTGCTTCATCGTCGGCGGCGAGCGCTTCAATATCGCCCGAAGACGCGATCAGCTTCTGCGCGACCTTGTGGCTGTCGCATCTGAGTTTGAGCAGCACCTTGAGAAGTTCCATCGACGGGCCGTTATCGGACGTGTCGACCCGCTCGGGCGGCGGCGGTGGATAATCGGCAGAGTCCATCTTCCCCACCTCGGCGAGCACGGCGATAATTTCGCGGGCGCGGTCGTTCCCGACACGGTCGCGCGAGATAGCGCGGAGCGACATAAGTTCTTCTGCGCTTTTCGGCATGTGCGCAGCTATTTCCGTGATGGATTCGTCCTTCACTACCCGGTTCCGCGGAACGTTATTATCCTGGGCTGTTTTCTCGCGCCACGCCGCCAGCGCCTGCACCGCGGCCAGGTACTTGGGCTTACGGCTCCGGGTCTTCAGTCTTTTCCAGGCGTTTTTCGGGTCGACCAGATACGTCGCCGTGTCGGTCAGGATTGCCATTTCGTCGTCGAGCCAGGAGGTACGGTCCTTTGCTTCGAGCCGTTCGGCCAGCTTGCTGTATATCTTCCGCAGATGTGTCACATCGCCCAGGGCGTATTCGATCTGCTTGTCGCCGAGCGGCCGTCGCGACCAGTCGGTGAACCGCATGGTCTTGTCGATGGACTTCTTGGCGATATCCCGCACAAGACGCTCGTATCCGACCGAATCTCCGTAACCGCAAACCATGGCTGCAATCTGTGTGTCGAAGATCGGGGTCGGGACTTTTCCTGCTAGGTTGACGAAAATTTCGACATCCTGGCGGGCGGCATGAAATACTTTCAGCACCGTTTCGTCGGCCAACAGGTCGAAAAGCGGCGTTAAATCGATACCATCCGCCAATGCGTCGATTGCGACCGCTTCGTCCGGCGTGCCAACCTGAACGAGGCAAAGCACCGGCCAGTAGGTCTTTTCGCGGATAAATTCGGTGTCGACCGTCAGGAAGGGAAAGTTTGCTGCCCGCTCGCAGAATGCCGCAAGGGCCGTCGTTTCTGTTATTATGCTCATGAAACAGTCATACACGGAATCCAACATAACTTGAAGCGCGGCAGCGTAGGCTATAAAACGCGCTGCGGCTCAAGCCCGCTCTGGCAAGCGCCAGATGATACATATCCGAACACCAGATAATACTTATCCGAATAAAGGTCAGACCATGCACGCATACCGCACCCATACCTGCGGCGAACTTCGCGCCGAAAACGCCGGCACAGAAGCCCGTATTTCCGGGTGGGTTCACCGCAAGCGCGACCACGGCAACCTGCTTTTTGTCGACTTGCGCGATCACTACGGGCTGACCCAGTGCGTCATCGACAGCGAATCGGAAATCTTTTCCCAGATCGAAGGGCTGCGGCTGGAAACAGTCATCTGCGTGACAGGCCGGGTCGAGGAACGCACCGACGATACGAAGAATGCGGATCTGCCGACCGGCGCGGTCGAGCTGCGCATTGACGCCTGCGAAGTGCTGGGAACGACCGAGCCGCTGCCACTCGAAGTGAATAGCGACCGCGATTACGGCGAAGAGATTCGGCTGCGTTACCGGTTTCTCGATCTGCGGCGCGACAAGGTCCATCAGAACATCATTCTGCGCAGCTCGGTCATATCCAGCATTCGCCGGCGGATGATCGACCAGGGCTTCATGGAGTTCCAGACCCCGATCCTGACATCGACCTCCCCGGAAGGCGCGCGGGACTTTCTCGTGCCCAGTCGTCTGCATCCGGGCCAGTTCTATGCGCTGCCACAGGCGCCTCAGCAGTTCAAACAGCTGATTATGGTCGCCGGGTTTGACCGCTATTTCCAGATCGCGCCGTGTTTCCGCGATGAAGACGCGCGGGCCGACCGGTCGCCGGGCGAGTTTTATCAACTCGATATCGAAATGTCGTTCGTCACGCAGGACGACGTATTCAATGCGATCGAGCCTGTCCTGCACGGTGTATTCGAGGAATTCGCCAACGGCCGGAAGATATCGCCCCAGCCGTTCCCGCGGATTACCTATGCGGATTCGATGCAGAAATACGGCAGCGACAAGCCGGACCTGAGAAACCCGATCGAGATGAGCGACATCACGGATACCTTCCGGGGGTCGGGGTTCAAAATTTTCGCGGGCATGATTGAAAAGGACGAAAATGTCCGGGTCTGGGCAATCCCGGCGCCTGGCGGTGGATCACGTGCCTTCTGCGACCGGATGAATTCCTGGGCGCAGAAGCAGGGCCAGCCCGGTCTCGGCTATATCTTCTTCCGGGACGGTGAAGGTGCGGGTCCCGTCGCCAAGAATATCGGTGAAGAGCGTACCGAAGCCCTTCGCGCGGAACTTGGGCTGAAAGACGGGGGTGCGGTGT
>CAJQLI010000398.1 GCA_905479125.1 uncultured Alphaproteobacteria bacterium
CCTTGATGCGTTTCAGCCAGTCTTCGACGCCGGGCAGGCGGCCGTTCGTCCACATCGGCTGCATCGACATCATGTCGAGCCGGACCACGTAGGGGGTCATCGCGATATCCGCAAAAGTGAACTGATTACCCGCCAGCCAGTCTGACTTGCCGAGCGCGTCTTCCATTTTCTTCAGGTAGCGGTCGTAAAGTTCGACGACCTTTTTGGCACCCGGAGCATCGAAACCGTCGCGGACGAAGATCTTTTTCCGCTCGTGCCAGTCGGCCGTGACCGAGAACGGCGGGGTTGAATTGAGGAATTCCTGCACCTTTTCCGGGCCAAGACGCTGGATTGTGTGCCGATGCGACGACATGAACGTCATTGCGCCGCAGGCCGGGTGCAGGTCCTCGTCCACTGCCTTGGTCCAGTACCTGACCTCGGCGCGCATCAACGGGTCTGCCGGGCGGATCTGGCGTTCGGGAAACACGTCATCGAGATATTCGCAGATATTGGTGGAATCCCGAATGACCGTCCCGTTATGAATAAGCGTCGGGACGACGGCCTTCGGGTTCAGCTTTATGTATTCCGGGGCGAATTGCTCACCCTTCAGGATGTCGATGTAGTGGCCTTCCCAGGGCAGGTCCTTCTCCGCCAGGTAAAACCGCACCTTGGCGGCACAAACGGACGATCCGTGATGATAGAGTTCCAGTTTGTCGGTCATGATGCTTCCTTCGGGTGGTGGCAGATCAAAAAAGACAGGGCGTTCGCGTTAATGCGGCACGGTTTCCAGGTATTCCGCCCGCTTTGCCGCCACGGCGTCCCGTATTTTCGTGCCGGACTCGCCCATATTGGCGATATCGTCGGCGTTCAGACGGTCGGGAATACAGGTAACGGCGGACGGGCGCGCTTTGGCGCGTTCCCACCATGCGGCGACCTGCGGGCGGTCATCCATCCAGATATCGATCAGGTTGAGGTATTCGATCCGCCACAGGTAGGGGATCATGTTGATATCGGCGAGGGTAAACATGTCGCCCAGCAGCCACGGCCCGCCGAATTCCTTGAGCGACGCATCCAGCGCCTTGAATGCCTTTTCCCAGTTCCCGATGGCCTGAAACACATAGGGACTTTCGACCCCGAGCTCATAGGTCGACATGAGCCGCGCCCGTTTGTTCGGGTCGCCGACATTGGTGAAACGGGTTTCGCGCTTTTCGGCGGGCATGTTCTTCATCTTTTCGCGGAACATGGCGGAAAACGATAGCTCGCGGGTGGCTTCGAAGATGGTCTCGTCCACCAGCTTGGAAAACTGGCGCATCCGGGATTTCAGGAACGCATCGTCCGGGATAAGCGGCGAATTCGGCCACATTTCGTCGACATATTCGCAGATCAACGATGATTCCGGGATCGCGCGTCCGTCATGCACCAGTGTCGGCACCACGCCCTTGGGGTTCAGCTTCAGGTATTCCGGGTCGTACTGCTCGGCCGCGAACAGGTTGATCAGGTGCTCGTCGTAAGACAGGTCCTTTTCGGCCAGCGTCATGAAGACTTTCTGCGTGCAGATCGAATTGTGGAAGGTGTAGAGGGTGAGCATTTTGATATCCCGCCTGACAATATTGCTGTGCGCACCAATATCCAGCAATCCGATAGCGAATAACAGCCGTCACCCCGGATTTATTCCGGGGTCCAGTCTCCTTGAGGCGGCACCGTTCTGGATCCCGGCACGAGGCCGGGATGACAAGGGGGGACAAGGTCGCGCGTTTTGACAAAACGGGCTGAATGCAGTCGTTTATCCTCTCCGCACCGAACCCGCAGTGAAAAATGGCGACATCGAACAAAGATAAAATCCGCGCCCTGCTCAAAAGCATCGAAACCGGAGACCCGGACGCGGTCGCCGTGGTCAACGAGGCGAAATACGTTCAGCACAACCCGCAGACCCGGGAGGGCAGCGAGGGGCTCGCGGCCCTGTTCAAGCGCCTGTCGGCGACAAATCCGCGCGTGAACGTCGTCCGCGCCTTCGAGGATGGCGATTTCGTCTTCGGCCACACCGAGTACGATTTTGCCACAAGGCGCATCGGGTTCGAGGTGTTCCGGTTCGAAGACGGGCAGGCCGTGGAGCACTGGGACAACATCCAGCCGCGGCAGGGGCCCAACGCAGCGGGACGCAGCATGGTCGACGGGCCGACCGAGGCAACCGATCTCGACCTGACGGAAAGCAACCGCGCATTCGTGCGGAATTTTGTGGAAAATGTGCTGGTCGGCGGCCGGATCAACCAACTGGCGGAATTTGTCGATGCAAATGCCTTCGCCGACCACAATCCGCGGCTTGCCGGCGATGCAGCGGCGCTACGGGATGCGCTGGAAGTGACGCAGGGCGGCGGGAACAGGCGGATCGACTACCAGCGGGTCCACCGGGTCCTCGCGGAAGGCGATTTCGTACTCTGCGTCAGCGAAGGGAATGCCGATGGCGTCCATTCTGCCTTTTACGACCTGTTCCGCGTCGCCGGCGGCAAACTGGTGGAACACTGGGACACGACCGAAAAGATCGCGCCGAAGAGCGAATGGAAGAACGATAACGGGAAGTTTTGAAGGCCTATTTACTGCACGCGCCCGGCATTAAGCCGGTGATATTAGCGTGAATTTTCGGATGTCGTAAAACCAAGCCGCGCAACGAAGAGCCTGTGAACAAGTAGCTCCCACAGCAAGCCGAAAACGCCTCCATAAGCTATCGCCAGAAAGAGCGAGCTGGTCGAGTAAAGGCTCCACATGAATGGCAACGATATGCCGATCCAATCCCTTAGAAGAGGGAGAAGTATGATCGCGGAACAGAGCGCAATGAGAGGTATCTGCCAAATTCGCGATTGATCTGAATTTGGATAGAGTAATTGACGAATTGGGCTGATTGCCAAGTAGGCTGCCACGGAAACCCATAATAGGGTTCCGGTTTCGTAGGACTGAAGGTCGGTCAATTCAATGATACGGTAGCCAACCAGGATCATGACAAAAGGCCCGAGGATTACGGTGACAACCGCCGCTAGGCGGCCTATCAGGCGACCCGGCTGGCGCGACACTTTGTGCTAACCCTCCCCAAAATCCCCCGCCTGATGCTCCACCAGGTGTTTGTAGTCTTCCCGGATCGGGTTGAAGACATCCAGGTTCATGGCCGGCTCGTCGCCGATCACTTCGCCCCAGTGGATCACGTCCGGCGGGATGCGGATCATGCTGCCGGGGCCGGCGTCGTACACCTCGTCGCCGACATGGAAGCGCACGGTGCCCTGGACGATCACGGCGATCTGTTCGAACGGATGGCTGTGCGGACCGGGCTCCATGCCGGGCTGCATCCAGTTCATCACCAGCAGCGTGTCCTCGCCGCGGAACCCGACGCGCTCGATTCCCTCGCGGACGGCTTCCTTATCCAGATCATCCCAGTTTGCAAAGCTTGTTACTTCAACCATTTCAATGTTCTCCCGTATTTTTATAATCTAATTTATCACATTAAGACGCGGCGCCGTAACCCCCGCCACCCGGCGTTTTCAGGATCACCTTGTCGCCCGGTTTCATGACCATCTTGTTGGCCTGGGCGGCGTCCTTGCCGTTGATCAGGAAGTGCCCGGCCTCGCCGTCCTCTGCGCCTTCGAAGCCTTCCGCCCCGATCTTCAGGCGGCTGGGGACGGCGTTGAGCAGCCATTCGTCCTGGGTGCGCAGGTGGAAGGCGATGACCTGTCCGTCGCCGCCGCGAGACTTGCCCTCGCCGCCGGAGCCGTCGATCAGTTCTTTCTGGGTGAACTGGATCGGCATGGCGGCTTCCAGCACCTCAACGGGCACTGCCGCGACGCCGGTCGGGTAGCAGGTGGCGCCGAGGCCGTCCTTGGTGCGCCTTGCCCCCATGCCGCCGGAATAGTTGAACATGGCGCTGGTGAACGGATCGCCTGCGTCGTCCTTGCCCTGCACCTGGAATGTCCAGACCGCGCCGGCGCCTTCGGCCAGCACCTCGTCGGGCGCGACCTGGCGCAGCGCCTTCAGGATCGGCATCGGCACATACATCCCGACGACGTGGCGTGCGGCCACGGGGGACGGGTACTTTGCGTTGACGATACAGCCTTCGGGCGCGGAGACCGTAATCGGCGTCAGACTGCCGTAATTATTGGGCAGATCCGGATCGAGCGTCGAGCGGAGCGCGAAGGTGGCGTAGGCGTGGGTATAGTTCAGCACCACGTTCACGCCGTGGGGGCTGGCCCCCGACGAGCCTTCGAAATCGATATGGACGGAGCCAGCGTCGGAATCGATGGTCATCGCGCATTTGAGCAGGATTTCCGCGCCGCCCGGAATATCGAACCGGCTTTCGCCGTGATAGGTGCCGCCCTTGAGCTTGCGGATGGAGTCCCGCGTCGCCGCTTCGGACCGTTTGATGATTTCCGCCGACAAATCGTCGATATCGTCGAGATTATGGCGGTCGCACAGCAATTGCAGGCGTTCCGCGCCGACCTTGCCGGATGACACCTGGGCCGCGATATCGCCCATGACCTCGTCCTTGGTGCGCACGTTGTGGCGGATGATGTCGAACAACACCTCGTTCGGCTTGCCTGCCTCGTACAGCTTGGCGCGCGGGATCCACAGGCCTT
>CAJQLI010000399.1 GCA_905479125.1 uncultured Alphaproteobacteria bacterium
GCTGGTGGCATCGGCGGGGCTCGCTTTCGGTCTCGGGAGCAAGGGGAACCTGCCGGTTGAGGTTGTTGTCCCCGGATTGATCGGCACGGCGACTGCCCTCATCGGCATGGTCGCCGGGCGCAAAATACGTAACCGGCTGTCGCTCGAGGTCTTTCGCCGCTGGGTGCTGTCGGCGCTGATCATTCTTGGTCTTGTGATGGTCAGCCGTGCCGCGGGATTGACCTAGCTCGCCTTGTCTTTCTTCGGAATGCCCATATAGGCCTTGTCGCCCCAGAGTTTTTCTACCTTCTGGTTCCGTCCGCAGTTCCAGCGATAGTACTTGTACCGCAGCGGTTTCTTGTTGTGATAATCCTGATGGTATTCCTCGGCCCGATAGAATTTCGCTGCCGTCTCAACCGGCGTGAAAATCTTTTGACCGAGGTCCTTCATGGCTTGCGCCTTCGAGGCTTCTGCCAGTTTCCGCTGCTCGTCGTTATGGACGAAGACGGCGGTCTCATATGGCACGCCGCGGTCGCAGAACTGGCCGCCGGAATCGACAGGATCGACCGAGTGCCAGAAAACAGTCAGGAGCTGCGCGTAAGAGATTATCTTTGGATCGTAGGTAATCTGCAGCGCTTCGCGGTGGCCGGTGTCGCCACGCGATACCTGGCGGTAAGTCGGGTTATCGGTTTTACCGCCGGTATAGCCGGATACAGTCGCCAGAACGCCCGGCACCCTGTCGAAATCAGATTCAATGCACCAGAAACACCCGCCGGCGAAGGTCGCGATCGCAGTCTCGCTCGGGGCTTTCTGGGCGATAGCACCTGATACGCCGAAGGTGAGGCCGATCGCGGCCAATGCGGTGAGGATCGATTTCTTCATGCTTTTTCTCCCGGAACTGTCTCGCTGAATATGGGGCCATCCGGCAGAAGGCATAGTAACATTGCCGTTACCGGGAACAGGTGTTCCGGATTACACGGCAACCGCTATTCGAGCGGCATTCCCGCCATGGAGAAGGGTTCTCTTGATATCGTTGCCTCGTCGCCGAGTGCGAGATCCGATACGGGGATTTCGCCGGCGGGATCCGCGACGGCCGCAATCGGAGCCGGACTGGCAGGCGTGGCCGTCGGCGCGATGCTGTTGGAATTCGCCATGTGAAGCATGGTCGCGGCACCAAGAGCCATAATGAGCGCCGCGGCGGCCGAGCGTCGAGGCGTCATGAAAACCTTTTGCGGGGGAGGTGCCATGACATGCACGCGGCGAACCAGCGTGTCCGACGGGACCGGTGGCTGCAATGCGTCGAGCGCGGCATCGAGCTGGTCGTCGTTCATCTGGTGGTTCTGCATCGTCATGATCCTGCTCCTATCAGGTCTTCTCTGTTCGGTTCAAGGGCGGTACGCATTGATTTCCGCGCACGCGCCAGCAGCGATTCTGCCGCATGTTCACTGACGGCCAGCATTTCAGCTGCCTCCTTTACGGTATACCCCTGATAATAAACAAGGATTAAGACGACCTGCTGGCGGGCCGGGAGGGCGATCAGTGCCTTGTGAACCACACGGCGGGCATCGAGTTTCCCGTCGAGATGCGGCTGAATATCGATGATAGACGTATCTTCGATGTCTTCTAAGGGCGAATGCGGCTTGCGCGCGCGCTGGCGGTCGATCACGAGGTTGCCGGCAACGCGATACAGCCAGGTGCGGACCTTTGCGCCGTCGGGTTCCCAGGTGAGCGCCTTTTTAGCGAACCTCAGCAGGGTTTCCTGTGCGATGTCCTCCGCCTCTACCCGATCGCCCAGCCGGTACCATGCAAACGATACGACAGATGCCAGATGACGGTCCGCCAGTGCCGCCCAGGCGGATTGATCGCCGGACGCGGCGCGACGTACAAGTTCGTCATCCGTGATATCGCTCAGATCGTCGGCCATGTCTTATATACGCGGCCTTTCCGGATTTGGGTTAACGGTGTTTGTGGTTTCCGCGTCCGCGTCGGTTGAAATGGGGGACTTCCTCGCCCGTGACGCCGCCATCTGCATCCTTGTCGTAGCGTTTGAACCAGCGTGCGGACGGGTTGGCGATTTCCTCGGCGGTCAGACTCTGGTCGCCATCTGCATCCATCAGGTCGAACAGGGTGGTTGTCTGCAGTTTCTGGAACCACCAGCCCCGGCGGCGGAATTCATCAACCGACAGCTTGCCGTCGCCGTTCAGGTCAGCGGCGGCGATCAGCCGTGCCTGTTCAGCGCGTATTTCGGCAAGGGAGATTTTGCCGTCGCCATCGGTGTCGAGCAGGCTGAATGTGCGTGAGACACCGGCGCTGTCTCCGCCTTTCATCATTTTGCCCGCGGATTGGGAATGGGCCGGGGCGCTGATCAGAAGCGCAGCCAGGCTGCCTGTCAGGGCGAGCCTCAGGATATTTCGGTTTGCCATCATAATTTCCTCTACTGGAGAAGTTTTATACCCCTTATCACGTGGTCTTTCGGAACTTCCCGTCGCGAATTTAAAAATCTATCCCTGATCGGCGGGGGCGGCGAGGCTCACGGCAGCGTCCATAACGCCCGGTGGCTTGTAATACGCGCGGGATTCGCGTTTTCTGGATGCGTAACAACAAGGAATTTTTCGATGGCGTATGAGAGTCTTCGTCCCTGGCTGCAGGTGCTGGAACAACAGGGTATGTTCAAATGGGTCGACAAGGAGGTCGACAAGGACTGGGAGGTCGGCGCGATCATGCGCATGATCTTTCGCGCCATGGACGAGGATAATCGGTACGGCATCGGCTTTCGCAATATCAAGGGGCATGACGGTGGGCGCATCGTCGGTGGAGTGGTCGCAGCCTCGCGCAAGATGATTGCCACCGCACTGGATTGCGCGCCGACACTGGAGGCAATCCACGACCGCGTCACCAGCGGCATGAATGCGCCGATCGAACCAGTCGTGGTCGAAACCGGACCGGTGAAAGAGGTCATTATCACGGGTGATGATATCGACCTGCACAAGCTGCCGGTGCCCATCTGGACGCCGGAGAAAGACGCGGGCCCCTATCTGACGCCGCTCTGGGTGACCAAGGACCCCGATACCGGGCGCCGCAATATCGGCATCCGCCGCTGCCAGATCAAAAGCAAGAACACGACCGGCATCCTGTTCGGTGCACCCGACCGGGGCGGCGCGATCCACCATGCGAAATACAAGGCGCGCGGCGAGCATATGCCCGCGGCGATCTTTATCGGCGGCGATCCGGTGCAGTACCTGGTGGCGCCGGCGCGATACGGTGCCGATGAACTGGCTGTCGCCGGTGGTATCCGCGGCGAGGCGATCGAGATGGTCAAATGCGAGACCATCGACCTGGAAGTGCCCGCCCATGCCGAGATCGTCATCGAGGGCGAAGTGCTGATGGATTACACTGAGCCCGAAGGCCCGTTCGGCGAGTTCACCGGCTACATGGCGGGCGGCCGCGAAGGTCCGGTCTTCCGGGTGACCTGCATCACGCATCGCAAGGACCCAATCGTGATGGGGGTGATCAGCCAGTTTCCGCCGTCGGAATCATCGATGATCAAGCGGGCGCTGCTCGAAGCCGGGCTGAAGAAGCACCTGACGGAGGACCTGAACCTGCCGGGTATCCACGATGTTCATGCACTGGAGGCAGGCGGCGGCACGGCGACGCTCTGGATCAGCATGAAGAAAATGTATTCCGGCCATGTCGACCAGACCGCCTTTGGCACCATGGGCTATTTCGGTATGAGCTATTTCAAATGGATCGTCATCTGCGACGACGATATCGACATCAACGACCCGTTCATGCGGGACTGGGTGATGGCGTGGCGCGTCCGCCCCGACAAGGACATAAAACTGATCCCGGACACCGCCTCGGTTGAACTGGACCCGTCATCGTTCGAGCCGGGCAAGACCCAGGCCGATATCAGCGGCGCAAAGATGATCATCGATGCGACGAAGAAGTGGGATTATCCGGCTGTATCTCTGCCGCCGCTGGAGCAGATGCGCGACGTTGCCGATAACTGGGCCGATTACGGCCTGCCGCCGCTGGATGAGCTGAAACTACCGCGCGAGGACTAGGGGCGGCGTTTAGCGGTCTTTGTCAGTATTTGGCTTGTCATCCCGGCCCTGTGCCGGGATCCGGATTGTTGGGTGGCTGACGAACTGGACCCCGGAATAAATCCGGGGTGACATCTGTGACTGGGGTCGGCAGAGTTCGTCTTGACCCCGCTAGTCAATCGCTCCCAGAAAGGCTCTGACCGTCTTCAGAAACGCTTCCGGCTGGTCGGCGTGAACCCAGTGGTTCGCGTCCTTGATTGTCACTGTCCGTGATTTGGGGAACAGTTCCATGATCCGTTCGCGATGGGTGTCGCGGATATAGCTGGATTCCGATCCGGCGATGAAGACGGACGGGTGCGCGTAGGTGGCCCTTGTCGGCGGGGTGAACGCGGCGATGGCGCTCATCCCGGCGGAAAT